>JAEWIK010000249.1 GCA_023387135.1 Actinomycetes bacterium
GTCCCGAGAAGAGCGCGAGGTAGAAGCCGCGCGTCCGGTTGTTCAGCCCGGCGTCGCGCACCTCGTGGGCGAGTTCGGTGAAGGAGCGCGTCCGCTCGGCCAGCCGGGCGCGGACCATGTCGTGGCGCGAGAGGCCGGGAGGGGACGGCGCAGTGTCGAGGGCGGTCATGGTGGACTCACTTTCCACCGGGTTCTGTGGCGAGAATCCGGATGGAGCCTCCAGACCAGGTACTGGTGCCCAGCGTAGGTGGGCACCGGCTCAGGCCGTCCCACCAAAGATGCGCACTCTTGCGGGGTCGCCACGCTCGACGCGCCCGCGCGGGCCGCTCGAGCGCAAAGGTCTCTCCGGTTATCCGTCCCGACCTGCTATCGTGAGGTCTTCCGCTCGATCCGCGGGCGCCCCGCGGAACTGTGTCAGGCCCAACCGGCCGGGCGCACCACCCTCTGACTCCCACCCGCACGTTCTCCAGTGGGACGTACCGGCCGCCTCGGCCCCGCACACGAATCGAATCCCTTCTTGAACCGTTCTTCACTCGACCCGTCGGCACCCATCGTGTGGCGACCGGCGTCCGATGACGTGCAGGCAGCCACCCACCAGGGTGAGTTCGCCGGGTTCATCTCCAGCGAGGGCGACGTTCACACTCTCTTCGGCTCCGTCGCACAGTGGCTCGGCGCCTTCATGACCCTGCACGAGGCGCAGGACCACCTGCGCCATCGGCTGTTTCCGGGCACAAAGCCCGCCGGAATGGTCGATCATTTCCACAACAAGCCTCCGCGGCGGCGCCGTCACCGCGGAAATACAAGCCGGGACGTACCTGGCGATTACAGAAGAAGGAATACCGACATGGCTACTGGCACTGTCAAATGGTTCAACTCCGAGAAGGGCTTCGGCTTCATCGCACCCGACAACGGCGCCGCTGACGTGTTCGCGCACTTCAGCGCCATCGTGGGCACCGGTCGCCGCGACCTCTTCGAGGGCCAGCAGGTCGAGTTCGACATCGAGCAGGGCCAGCGCGGTCCCCAGGCCGCGAACATCCGCACTCGCTGAACCGACTCACCGGCTGGGTTCGGCACCTCGGTCCGAGCCCTCGTCCGGTCTCACGTGGTCACGACCCGGTCCCGATCGGGCCGGATCACTGACAGCTTGACGCTCGGCAGTCTGTCGCAGGCGCTCCGCGCCGACGCGACACCGTCGTCCCCCACGCCGAGGCGGGTCGCCACGTCGCGACTCGCACGGGTGACGACAACCCGTCATGTACCACGATGTCCATGCGGTGCTGAGTCGTCCCCCCGAACGAGGTGAGGGACGCCCCACGACACCTCCCGCCCCCAGCGCGGCGGCCAGTTCGGCGGCCCGGGTGACGGGTAAGCGGACAGCATGAACAGTCAACTCGCCCTCGTCACGGGCGCATCCAGTGGCATAGGACTCGAACTCGGGCTGCAGTTCGCCGACAACGGGTTCGATCTCATCGTCAACGCCGAGGACGCCGCCATCGAGGCGGCGGCCGTCGAGTTCCGCGACCACGGCGCGGAAGTCACCGTCGTCCAGGAGGACCTGCGGGACGCCGCCGGCGTGCAGGCGCTCTACGAGGCCGTCAGGGGCGTCGGACGCCCGCTCGACGCGGCCGCCCTCAACGCCGGGGTCGGCAAGGGCGGAGCCTTCATCGACACGCCGCTGGGCGACCTCCACGAGATCGTGGCGGTCAACGTGTCCTCGACCATGCACCTCGCGCGACTGCTGCTCGCCGACATGGTGAGCCGTGGCGAGGGACGCCTGCTCTTCACGTCCTCCATAGCCTCGGAGCTGCCCGGCTCGTACTCGGCGGTGTACAACGCCTCGAAGGCGTTCGTGCAGTCGCTCGCGGAGGCGCTCCAGGCCGAACTCGAGGACACCGAAGTGACCATCACGTCACTGATGCCGGGGCCGACCGAGACGAACTTCTTCCATCGCGCCGACATGGACGACACCCTGCTCGGCGAGTCGAAGAAGGACGATCCGGCGAAGGTCGCCAAGGCGGGCTTCGACGCGCTCATGGCCGGCGAGCGGCGGGTGGTCGCGGCGTCCTTCAAGACCAAGGCCGAGGAAGCCGCCGCCAAGGTGCTGCCGGCGCGCGCCAAGGCGAAGTTGCACGAGAAGCAGGCCAAACCGAGGGACGCCGGCAAGAGCTGACCCCGAACAGGGTCGAGCCCCGGCGACATCGTCTCCGGGGCTCGCTCTGCCTGCTTCACCGGCAGGCGCTCGGGTGTCGATCAGTCTTCGGGACCGGGGTTCCCGGTGGCTCGGGGCTGGTTCAGCTCGTCCTCGGGGAACGGGGTCGAGCCAGGATTCCCCACCGACTTCGGCGGGTCGAGCTCGTCCTCGACGTAGTCCGTCGAACCCGGATTGCCGGCCGACCTCGGCTGGAGTTCGTCCTCGGGCTCGTTCTGGCCGGGATTGCCCACTGACCTGGTCCCCGGGTAGTTCTCGCTTGTCACGATGCACTCCTTTCTTGCCGACTCCCGTCGACACCCCCCAATACCCACTCGGGGGCGCCGTCGAACGCCTCAACCGCGTCGGCCGCCCTTCTTGCCGTGACCGCGATCCTTCTTCGACGAGCCGCTCTTCGACTTCGCCTTGTCCTTGTGGCCGTTGGACACCTTGATGGCGATCGCGCTCTGTTTGGGCGCGCGCCCTGACGGGCTGAGCCCCACGATGGTCCCCTTGCGCGCGCGGGAGTCGACGCTGTCGACGAAGCTGGTGAACCCGGCCGCGGCGAGGATCGCCCGGCAGGTGCCGACGCTCACGCCGTGGCAGCTGGGGACCGACTCCCACTCTCCCCGCAGCACCGACTCGGGGGCCGGGTGGAAGAGCGTCCTGTCGTAGTTCTTGATCGCGGCGGCGAAGGCGGGCCGCAACAGCTTGCGCCCCGCGTCCCCACCCGAGAAGCCGGTGAGGAACGTGTGGGACGCCGGCAGCCGCGTGGAGCGGAGGTAGCTCGGCCTGCCGTCCCAGAACTTCTTGTACTTCGGATTGCTGTCGTAGGAGATCACGGCACCGGCGGCGAGCTGCGGGGTGTAGCCGATCGTCCAGATCGCCTTGTTGTCGGGCACGGTCCCGGTCTTGCCCGCCATCTGGACGCCCGGCACCTTGGCGCCCGTCGCCGTCCCGCCGTTGTAGGGACCCTGGAAGATCTCGTTCATCGCGTCGGCGACCCCCGTCGGCAGGACGCGCTTGCAGTCGGCGCTGGGGACGTCGAGGTTCGTCCCGTCGAGCGTCCTGATCGACTTCAGGATGACCGGCTGGCAGTGCACGCCACGGTTGCCGAAGGTCGAGTACGCCGAGACCAGCGACAGCGGGGTGACCTCCACGGCCCCGAGCGTGAAGGACGGGATGGAGCCGTACGCCTTCACCAGGTCCATCCCCATGGACGTCTGGAGCCCGAGCCGCTCCGCCATCTTCACGGCATTGCACACACCGACCGCCTGGATGAGCTGCGCGAAGTAGGTGTTGACCGAATTCTTGACGCCCGAGAACAGGTTGTTCCTGCCCGACCCGCCGGCGTTGACGACCGTCCACTCCTTCTGTTTGAAGGGGCCTTCGCAGTTCCTGAAGATCTCGCCGTCGAAGGTCATGCGCTGCTTGGCGTTGTAGACGCCGTAGGCGCCCATGCCCTGTTCGAGCGCAGAGGCGGCGACGAACGCCTTGAAGGTCGAGCCGCCCTGGTAGCCGTCGGCGCCGCCCATGGCGTGGTTGACCGCGTAGTTGTAGTAGGTCTGTCCGGCCTTCGTGCCCATCTTCGGACGGCTCTGCGCCATCGACACTATCTGCCCCGTGCCGGGTTCGAGGATCACGATCACCGAGATCGCCGGATCCTTGGGGCTGATCATCTTCTTGATCGTCTTCTCGGCCTGCCGCTGGGCCTTCGGGTCGATCTGGGTCTGGATGGTGAGGCCGCCGCGCAGCACCCGCGCCTCGCGCTCGGCGGGGGTGGCGCCCAGGCTCTTGGTCTGCATGAGCGTGCGCCACGCGTAGTCGCAGATGAACGGGAACTCAGCGTTCTGGCAGCCGAGCTTGAACTTCGTCACCTTCTTGGTGTCGAAGCCCTGCGCCTTGGCGGCGGTCGCCTGCGCGGGCGTGATGATCTTGAGGTCGAGCATGCGGTTGAGCACGTCGTTGCGGCGCGACAGCGCCACCTGCAGGTGGTCGACAGGGTTGGTCGTGACGGGGTTCCTCACCAGCCCGGCGAGCATGGCCGCCTGCGCGAGGTTGAGGTCCTTGGCGGAGATGCCGAAGTAGTGGCGCGACGCGGCTTCGACGCCGTACGCGCCGTCGCCGAAGTAGGACATGTTGAGGTACCGCTCGAGGATCTCGTCCTTGGAGAACTTGCTCTCCAGCGCCATCGCGAACCGCATCTCGCGCACCTTGCGGGACACCGTGTTCTCGGTGGCGCGCACCCTGGCGAGGGTGTCCCCCGACTCCTCGGCGTTGCTCACCAGGACGAGCCTCACGTACTGCTGGGTGATGCTGGAGGCTCCCTGCGTGACCCCTTGAGACGTGCTGACGAGGGCCCTGAGGGTGCCCTGGACGTCGATCGGTCCGTGCTCGTAGAACCTGTGATCCTCGATCGCCACCATCGCCCTGCGCATGATCGGCGCCACCTTCTCCAGCGGCACCACGACCCGGTTCTCCGCGTAGAAGTAGGTGAGCAGCGAGCCGTCCGCGTTGAGCAGCTTGGACCGCTGGGACATGGGTGGCGTGGCGAGTTCGACGGGCAGCGTCTTGAGGGCCGCTGCCCCACCGGTGCCCGCGCTGGCGACCATGCTGATGGCGGGAATGGCCATCCCAGCCACCAGGGCGCCGCCGAGGCAGGCAACAGCCACGAAGAGGATGAACGAGTAGAGCCGCTTCACCACCCCCATGTACCCCATCGTAGGTTGGAGCGCTAAAGAGGAGGCCACCGACTTAGGGGGGAAACTGCCTATCCCCCGCGCGTAACGCGACGGTGGGCAGGTACGTGCCGGCGAGCGGGCTCCGAGTAATTGCTGAGCGCGCCGCCGCCCGGTGGGCGCGAACAATGTGGGGCCATGGGGAGCGCAATCAGTGACGACGTCGTCCGCCTCGCCGAATCGGCCCGCCGGCTCGGCCTGGACATCGACGAACTGCAGACCGACGAGTGGCTACGGGCGATCGGGGACGAGGACGCCGCCGACGTGACGACCGACCTCGGCAGCGGCACGTTCGGCCACCGGATCTCGATGCTCGACTTCAGCCCGAAGGAACTCGACCGCTTCCGCCGCATCGGCGCGATAGTCGAACTGACCGGGCCGCCCGAGGTCACCGACGCCGCGCTGGCGCTGTCGGGATCGGCGGCGCAGTCGAAGATCCAGAGCTATCCGGGCGACTGCGACTACTTCGAGAGGTTCAACATCCGGGCCGCGACCCGGGACGAGGCGTGCGGCATCCTGGCGAGTTCGCTGCGGGAGAAGGTGCTCGCCTTCGAGCGCGGCACCACCTACCAGTTCCTGGAGGCCAAGCTGGGGACGGTGCCCGCCGACGGCACGCACCGCGGCAGGCAGGTCCGCGCGGGCAGCCCGATGACCTGGACCATCGAGGACGTGCGCGAGGGACGCTGGGAGCTCGTCGGGCCTGACGGAACCAGCACCTGGTTCGACTGGGACGCCATGGCCCGCGAGCCCGGCTGGGTGAAGGCGGACTGGGTGGTCACCGACCCGGCGCGGCGACAACTCTCGAACGCCAGCAACGTCGTCGACGTGACGTGGGAGGCCCCGGACGGCACCATCACCCCGCTCGACGGCTACCTCGACGCCTACTTCCAGGAGGTCTACCTCGACGCGGGCGACCTCCCGGCCTTCACGCGCATCACCGCCCAGGTGTCTGACGACGCGCTTGACGACTACGTCGAGCAGTTGCAGCACGAGGTGCGCAAGTACCTCACCGAGCACCTGAACTACGGCAAGGCCGCCAAGCGCATGTACAACGTGTTCAGGCTGTCGGGGCGCTACCTCGACGCAGCGTTCGTCAGGGAACTCTTCGACGAGCCGACAACGATCCTCTACCAGGTGTGGTCGCTCATCGGCACGCTCGACAACGCGTCGCAGCCGGGGTCGTCCATCAGCACCTCGTCGGTGATCGAGCAGGCCGGCGAACTGGTCGTCGAGGTGGTCAGGGCGCTGGACGGGGACGAGGAGGCCGAGATCGTGAAGGCGCTGCTGCAGCTCCGCGAGGTGCTCGTGGAGCTGCCTCCCGGCGCCGAGCGGGACGCGGCGATCGAGGGCGCACGCGCCCGGGTGATCAACGTCGTCAACACGTTCTTCAGGGACAAGCTGACAGGCCGTCCGACCATCAAGGCCTACATCGACCAGATGCAGCAGGAGGTGTCGCTGTAGGGTCACGTCGTGATCCACTCAGTCACGGCACCGGTGCCGGTCGCGTGGGACGCCTACCTGTTCGACATGGACGGCACCATCTACCTCGGTGACGAGCTGCTGCCCGGCGTGGCGGCCGTGCTGGAAGCCTTGGCCGCCACCGGACGCCGTCGCGCGTTCATCACCAACAACACCACCAGGACCCGCGCCGAGTACGCAGGCAAGCTGCGCGGTCTCGGCCTGGACGCCGCCGAGGACGACGTCGTCACCGCCGGCACGCTCACCGCCGCCTGGATAGCGTCACACCGGCCGGGAGCCGTCTGCTTCGTGCTCGGCGAGCGTCCGCTGATCGACGAGTTCACAAGGGCGGGCATCGGC
>JAEWIK010000277.1 GCA_023387135.1 Actinomycetes bacterium
CGCCGTAGGGTGTCTGGGGGCGCGTGGCCGCCCAGTCCAGGCCCGGCACGGGCTGCGGTGCGATGCTCAGGTGCTTGTACCCGGGCCGCGCCGGGGCGAGCCCGCCGACCCCGCGGTGCAGCCAGTCGGCCACCGCGCCCAGGGCGTAGTGGTTGAAGCTCGTCATCTCGCCGGGGTTGATCGACCCGTCCACCAGCAGCGAGTCCCAGCGCTCCCAGATCGTGGTGGCCCCCATCGTCACCGGGTAAAGCCACGACGGGCATTCTGTCTGCAGCAGCATCCGTCCGGCCTGGCGCAGGTGGCCCGTCCTGGTCAGGGCGTCGGTCACCAGGGGCGTGCCCACGAACCCCGTGCTGATCCGGTAGCCGTCGCGGCGCACCAGCCAAGCGAGCCGCTCCCCCATCCTGGCCCGCAGGCCAGGGTCGGCGGCGATCCCGAACTCGATCGCCAACGCGTAGGCGGTCTGGGCGTCGGAGAGGATCCGTCCGGCGGCCGTGACGTACTCGGCGAGCCAGGCCTGGCGTACCCGCTCCGCCCGGGCGGCGTACCGGGCGGCGTCCTCGGCGCGACCGAGCAGGCCGGCGGCCCTCGCGAGCAGGCTGGTGGAGCGATACAGGTAGGCGCTGGCCACCAGGTCGGAGTCGACCTTGGCCTTGCCGGGAAGGTCCGGCGGCGCGTCGGGATCCACCCAGTCGCCGAACTGGAAGCCGCCCTCCCACAGGTTCCGGTCGCCGGCGATCTCGAGGAGCTGGTCGACCCACGCCTTCATGGACGGGTATTGGACGGCCAGCACGTCGGCATCGCCGAACCTGTCGTGCAGCACCCACGGCAGCACCGTCGCAGCGTCGCCCCAGGCCGCCGCCGGCACGCGCGAGGAGTTCAGCACGTCGGGCACGATGAACGGCACCCCGCCCGCATGGTGCTGTTCGAGGGCGAGGTCGACCAACCAGGACGCGAGGAAGCCGTTGCAGTCGAAGAGGTAGGAAGCGGTCGGGCTGAAGACCTGGATGTCGCCGGTCCAGCCGAGCCGCTCGTCGCGCTGCGGGCAGTCAGTGGGCAGGTACAGGAAGTTGCCCCTCATGCCCCACACGACGTTATCGTGCAGCCGGTTCACCAACGGCTCCGAGCACTCGAACCATCCGGTCCGGCGCATGTCGGAGTGGATGACCTCCGCCACGACGTCGTCGGGCTCGAAGTCCCCAGGCCACCCCGTGACCTCGGCGTACCGGAACCCGTGGAACGTGAAGCTGGGCGCCCACTCCTCCACACCGTCCCCCGCGAGCGTGTAGGTGTCGGTGGCCTTCGCCACCCGCAACGGGCGGACGCCGAGCTCGCCGTCCTCGAGCACCTCGGCGTGACGCAGCGTGACGGTGTCGCCCCGGGAGCCGCGGACCCGGATGCGCAGCCTTCCGACGAGGTTCTGGCCGAAGTCCAGCAGCGTGAGTCCCGACGGCGAGGTCGACACCTCGACGACCGGGACCTGCTCGATCACCCGCACCTCCGGCGAGGTGCGCGGGCCCGGAACAGGGCCGGACGGGAGGACGCGCGCCGCCTGCCAGCCGCCGGCGAACCCGGGCTCGTCCCAGCCGGCCGGGACGAGCCGCGCGTCGTAGGACTCTCCCGCATAGATGCCCGCTGCCACCCACTGGCAGTCACCGGTCCCCTCCCAGTCGGACCCTGTGCGCAGCCACTGCCGGGTGCCGTCGGCGTACTCGAGCAGCAACTGCCCGGCGAAGGACGGCTGCTCGCCGTAGAAGGGCTTGGCCAGCCCCTGGAAGCCGAAGTGCTCGGTGAACCAGCCGCCCGCCAGCGCCACCCCGAGCGCATTCGCGCCGGGTCGGAGCAGCGCCGTCACGTCGGTCGTCTCGTGGACGAGCCGGTACTGGTACGGGGTCCACCCGGGCTTCAGCAGCTGGTCGTCCACCGGCGTGCCGTTGACGTTGGCCGTGTAGACCCCGTGGGCGGTGGCGTACCAGGTCGCCCGCAGCAGGCCGTCCGCCACGGTGAACTCCTTGCGGAGCAGCGCCGGCTGGGCGTGCCTGTCCGGCGCCGGCAGGCCGATGAACAGCGCCTGCCACTCGTCCTCCCCGAGGAAGGACGCCACGACCTCGCGGTCGTCAGTCCAGTCGGTCCACCCGTCCACGCCGTGGACGCGGACGGCCAGCCGACCGCGTTGCCGGGGGGCCAGCGCCGGGAACGGCCACGCCACCAGCACCGAGTCGTCGGTGTCGATCCGGTGGACGGCGACGCCCGACCCGTCGTCCCAGCGCACCTCGGCGGCGAGCTGGCGCCAGCCCGGGACGTCGCTGTCTGTCACCCAGGAGATCCGGGGCCTGGGAACCGGGACGAAGGGCGGGTCGTCGCGATACTCGAGACGGACGGAACTGACGGCGGTGGGCATTGCCGAACCTTTCACGAAGGGTTGGAGGAGTTGGAGGGACTGGGGAGCCGGAGGGTCAGCCCTTGACGGCGCCGGAGGTCATCCCGGCCACGATCTGGCGCTGGAAGATGATGTAGAGGATCAGCACCGGGATGGTGATCACGAGGATGTTGGCGAACATCAGGTTGTAGCTGCTGGCGAACTGGCTCGTGAAGTTGAACGTGGTGAGCTGCACCGTCGCGTTGGCGTCGCCCGGCAGGAAGTAGAGCGGGTTCTGGAAGTCGTTGAAGACGAAGATCGACTGCACCACGACGACTGTCACGATGACCGACCGCAGCAGCGGGAAGATCACTCCGAAGAACAGCCGGAGCGGACCGGCACCGTCCACGATCGCCGCCTCGTCGATCTCGCGCGGGATCGTCGCCACGAATGCGCGCATGATCAGCACGGTGAACGACAGGCCGAAGGCCACCTCGACGAGGATCAGCCCGTGCAGGGTCTTGAAGAGCCCGAGGCTCTGCATCACCCAGATGGTCGGGACGACGGCGGGCGGGATGATGAGGCCTGCCAGCACCAGGACGTTGATCAGCGGGTTCACCCTGCTGCGCCGCCGGTCGAGGACGAAGGCGATCATCGCGCCGAACACCACCATCAGCGCGACGCTCGCCACCGTCAGCACGGTGGAGTTGATGAAGGCGATGATGAGCATGTAGTCGCGGGCCTGGAAGACCTCGACGACGTTCTGCCACAACTGGAAGTTCTCCGGCCAACTGAACTCGAACCTGGCGGCGCTCGCCCTGTCCTTGGCCGCCATCGTGAGGATGAAGGCGAACGGGACGAGGAAGAACACCGTCGTGAACAGGATGCCGCCGAGGCCGATGAGCCACCGGGTGGCGGGTCGCAGGCTTGTCACAGCGCCGTCTCCCTCCGGTTGAGCCACGACGACAGCGGATAGACGATCGCCGTGACCACGATGAACAGGATGACGTTGCCGGCCGTGGAGAGTCCGTAGAACCCTGCCTGGTACTGCTTGTAGATGACCGAGGCGATGACGTCGGAGGCGAACCCCGGCCCTCCGCCCGTCGTCGTCCAGATCAGCGTGAAGGACCGCAGGCCGCCGATCAGGGACAGGATGATGACCGTGGACGTCGCCGGCCAGGACAGCGGCAGGATGATGCTGCGGAACACCTGGCGGGACGACGCGCCGTCCACCCTGGCGGCCTCGAAGTATTCGTTGGGGATCGCGGCGATCCCGGCGATGTAGATCAGCGTCGCGAGGCCCACCCCCTGCCACACGTCGATCCCGATGACGGTGAACAGCGCGAGGTTCGGGTCTGTCAGCCAGCCGGGACCGTCCAGGCCCGAGATCGCCTTCCACGCCCCGTTCACCACCCCGTCGAACGGGTTGAGCAGGATCTGGAAGGTCAGGCCGACGCCGACGGCGCTCACCAGGACGGGGAAGAACGTGACCGCCCGCAGGTAGCCCCTGGCGATGATGGGCAGGCTGAGCACGACTGCCAGCAGCATGCCGAGCACGACCTTCAGCCCCGAGGTGAGGAACCCGTACAGCAGGGTGTTGCGGAGCGAGCCGATCAGTCCCGGCTCACTGAAGAAGAGCACGAAGTTCTCGAACCCGATGAAGGTGGACCGGAAGAGCGTCCAGCGCGTGAAGGCGAAGTAGAACGAGAACGCCGTCGGCACGATGAACAACGCGATGAAGATGATGCCGCCCGGCAGGTGGAACCAGAGCGGATAGGCCTTCTTGACATAGCTGCCGGACGCCGGGCTCGCGGGCCGGGTGGCCCGGTTCGCCGGCCTGGCTCGGCTCATGGTGGCGGTCATGACACTTCCTGTGG
>JAEWIK010000344.1 GCA_023387135.1 Actinomycetes bacterium
CCACTCCATCCCTTCAGGCAGCACGGCCACCAACGTCTGGGGCCCGGAGGCGGACACCGCCGTGATCTCGTAAATCACCGAATCATTCGCCGCAACGATCTGATTATGCTCGTCCTCATCCAGGACAGTCACACCGTCAGCAGCCATCACCCGACCATGCGAATCGAATGAAATCGGGGCACCGACCGTCGAAGTCTTGTTCCCATCCTCCGCAATCGCCGCCGAAAGCTGCGACAACGACCCAGCCATCGGCGTGATCACAGCCCGCCTCACCGGGGGCACCGCAGCCTCATCGGACGCATCCGCATCACCGCCATCGGGCGTTGTTACCTCGGCATCCGCGACCGCTCCTTCCGAAGCGTCCTCAGGATCAGGCGACACGCTTCCCTCGTCGGGCAACTCAGGCGTGGAAGCAGCCTCGTCCTCATCGGTCGACGACGTGGCCGGTGGGGTGTCGGCCGACGGCTTCGGCTTCGGAGACGAGTCATCAGCGACGGCATCGTCATCAGCGGAGGCATCGTCATCAGCCTTGGGGTCGGCAGACGGCTTTGGCTCGTCCCGCTTCGGATCGGGCGCCGGGTCCTTCGCTTCCACCGACGGCTTCTCCTGGTCCTGCGACGTGGCGTCCTCGTCCGCAGTGGCGGCGACAGTCAGCTCATCCTCGGAGGCTTCGGCCGACACCACGGGTGGATCGGTCGAGAGTGGCGCCGCGACGGCACCGGACGGTGACGCGAAGACGCCCACCATCAACACAACACTGGCAAGCCCAGCCACCAGACGACGCACGTCGACCATGACCCCTCCCGGTTTCACTCACGTCCCCGGACACCTGACCCCCACGGGTCGACGCCGGTTTTCTCGATGATGACCCCCCCCCCGTCCGATCAGCGCCCCGGCCTTCGCGCTACGTCACCCAGCCCCACCAACTACGTACGAACGCACCACCACCTACGCACCAACCGGCCCCCAACAAGACCAAAAGCGTCAAACCCCAACGAGGCTCAGCACTGTCGTGTCGGGCCCGTCGGGCGGCGCCGGCCCCTCGTGACTCGCCCTTCGGGCGACCTCGGGGATCGGCGGGGCACACCCGCTACGCGCGACCTCGGGGGTCGGCGGGACTCACCGTTCCGCGCGATAGCACCTAGGCTCGGGGAGTGATGCCTGCTCGTGGGTTCTGGGGCCGCGCCGTGGCGGTCGTGCTGGGGGTCGTCGTGGCGACGACCGGGTGCACCGGGCCCGCGGCGCCTTCGACGTCGGCGCCGGCGACCGCTTCGTCAGTGAGCTCGGGCGTCCCGGCGACCGGTTCGGCGCCCGCCACGGCGGAAGCCAGCCCCACGCAGGCGGCGCCGCTCACGCTCACCGTGATGAGCTTCAACATCCTCACCGGGCGCAACGACTGCGCGGGGTGCAAGGCGGTGAAGCGCGCGGGGCTCGGCAAGGAGCTCAAGCTCGGCGCGCGCATGCCCCAGGTGGCGAAGAAGATCGCGCTGGCCGGCGCCGACATCATCGGCTTCCAGGAGAACGAAGGGCCGGGCCGCCTGCCGCAGAGCTACCTCGCCGGCCTGCTGCGCGACTACACGTGGGTGCAGCCGACGCGCACCGTGCCGATGGCTGTCAGGTCGTCGAGGTTCCAGGTGGTCGCCTCCGGCATCGAGACCATCGAGGCCAGGCGCCAGCGCTGCACCTCCAGCGACAAGACCGACGGGCGCTACGCCACCTGGGCGCGCCTGCGCGACAGGGCGAGCGGGAACGAGTTCCTCGTCTACAACACCCACCTGCACCCGTACGACACCAGCCGCTGCGCCAAGCTGCGGTCCGCCAACATCAAGAAGCTGACCTCCCTCATGGCGCGGAAGAACCCCGGACGCGTCCTGCCCCAGGTGGTCACCGGCGACTTCAACGCGTCGGGCGACGAGAAACGGAAGGCGTTCTCCACCCACCTCACGGGGCTCGCCAAGGCCGGCCTGGTGGACACGGCCAGGGTCGCCGCCCGCGACGCCTCCGACGTGAAGCGGGCAGACTGCGCCGGCAGGATGACAGCCACGGTGAAGGGCAAGACCCGGGTGAAGGTGATCCGCCGGTCGGACACCTACATCGACTACGTGTGGGTCTCCAAGGGTTCGCGGGTCGCCTCCTGGGCCGTGCAGTCGGGGCCCGGGGTGAAGTACAGGAAGATCAGCGGCGTGAAGGTGCCCACGTGGACGGGCGTCATGGCGTCAGACCACTCCCCCGTCGTCGCCCGGGTGACCCTGCCGTCGGCCTGAGCCGCCCACCGGCGCGCGCGAGTCGTCAGGACGCCCGCCGCTCACCCTGAGCGGTCCCCTAAGATCGGAGCACCCGACGACGGGAGCCGCCAGATGACCTTCACCTCCGGATGGGAAGGGCCGAAGGTCTATGCCTCCCAGTTGGGGGCTGAGCCGCTGGGAACCGAAGGCGCGATCCTGACGCCCGAGGCGGGCATCGTCCCGCTGCGGCCCCTGCAGACCGGCGACATCCTGGGCGGCGCCTTCAAGGCCGTGCGCTACAACCCGCTGGTGATGTTCGGGCTGACGGTCCTCGTCGTGCTGGTCGCCCAACTCCTCGGCACGCTCGCCACGTACGTCTTCGGCAGGCAGTTGGGCTTCGACCTCGTCCCGTTCGAGGACGCCGGCGACGCCGACCCGTTCTCCGGCTTCGGGCTGACAGCGTCCCTCCTGGTGGGGGTGCTGGTGACGGGCCTCACGTCGATCGTCGTCAACATGGGCCTCCTGTACGCGACCGCCCAGGCCGTGACGGCCCGCAGGGTGAAGCCCGTCGAGGCGCTGCGCCACATGGGCCGACGGATGTGGCCGGCGCTCGTGCTCGCGGGCATCGAGGCGCTGGCCGTCGCGGCGGTCGGGGGGATCGGCGCGGGCCTGTTCGCCGTCGGTGGCCTGGGGAGCGACCCCGGGACGATCGTGGGGCTCACCTTCCTGCTGCTGGCCGTGGCGGCGGTCCCGGGGCTGTGGGTGACTGTCAGGCTGTCGTTCGCGCCGTGCGCCATCGCCATCGAGCGCCTCGGCCCGATCCAGGCGATCGGCAGGAGCTGGGGGCTCACCCGCGGGCTGTTCTGGCGCATCCTCGGAATCACGGTGCTGGTCAACGCGATCGTCGGCATGGCGGCGGGCACCGTGGCCCAGGTGTTCGGCTTCGCCGCGATGATGTTCGCCGTCGCCACCGCCGAGACGTGGACGATGCTCGTCGTCACCACGGCCTCGACGGTCGTCTCGGTCGCGCTGACGCTGCCGCTGACGTCGGCGGCGACCGCGCTGCTCTACGTCGACGCCCGCATCCGGCGTGAGGGCTTCGACATCACCCTCAGCGAGGCGATGCTGGGATGAGCCCGCCGCTGACCCCCGACGCAGACCAGGCACGCCGGCTCCTCGAGAACGAGCTGGCCAGACCCGAGTACCACGACCCCGGCAACTGGATCCGCGACCAGTTCCAACGCCTGCTCGACTGGCTGACGTCGGGCCCCGACAGCGTCACCACCATGTCCGACGGGCAGATCGCCGCGTTGATCATCGGCGCCGTCATCGTGGTGGGCGCCGTCCTCTGGCTCGTCCTGGGCCCGCTGCGCGCGGACAGCAGGCGCAAGCCGGGCGCCGTCCTCGACGACGAGGAACGCAGCGCCGCCGACCTGCTCGACGACGCACGCCTGCTCGCCGGGTCCGACGACTGGGGCCGGGCCACCCTCCAGGCCTACCGGGCGCTGGTGAGGTCGCTCGCCGAGCGCGCGCTCATCGACGAGAGCCCCGGCATGACCGCCCACGAGGCCGCCACCCGGGCCGCACCGCGGCTTCCCACGCTGGCGACGGCCCTGGCCGAGGCCGCCGACGTGTTCGACGCCCTCGCCTACGGGCACCGCCCGGGCGCGCGCTCCCAGTACGAGACCATGCTGGCGCTGCACGACAGGGTGGCGGCCACCTCACCCACGCTGCCGCAGCTCGTCGAGGCCGACGCCCCCGTCAGCGTCGAGGCTGCCTCGTGAAGCGCGTCAGGGCCTGGCTGATCGGCGGCGGGGTGCTGCTGGTGCTGTTCTGCCTGCTGCTCGTCGCCACCGCCTTCCTGCCCGACACCGGCGAACAGGCCCGTGGGTCGATCACCAACTCCCGTCCGGACGGTGCCCGTGCGCTGGCCCAGGTGCTGCGCTCGCAGGGCGTCGCGGTGACCCAGGTCACCACCCTCGCCGAGATGGAGGCCGCGGCGCGCTCCGGGTCGACGCTGGCGGTCTACCTGACCGAAGACCTGTCGGACGCCGCCGTCGAGAGCCTGCGCAAGGTCGCCGCCGATCTCGTGGTGTTCGACGCCGGGTACGAACTCGACGTCGAGAGCCTCAGCGAGGGCGCCGTCGCGCCCGAATGGTGGTGGCTGGAGTCCGAGCAGGTCCCGACCGCCCTGTGCGACGACCCCGACGCGGTCGCCGCAGGCACCCTCACCGCGTCCGACGAGGGGTTCGTCCCGCTCCGCGACGACGTCGCCGTGTGCTTCCCCGACGACAACGAGGTGGGCCTGTTCGTGCGGACCACCACCGACCACCACGACCTCACGCTGATCGGCGGGCAGGGCTGGCTGCTCAACTCGACCATCACCGACAACGGCAACGCCGCGCTCGCGCTGCGCACGCTCGGACGCCACGACACCCTGACCTGGTACCTCCCCGGGCCCGACGCGTTGCCGGCGGCCGAGGGCGACGACGGCGGCTGGGACATGTCCGTGTGGTCGGTGCTCCCCGGCTGGGCGCAGGCGGTGTTCTGGCTGCTGCTCGTGGCCGGTGCGGCCGCCGCGGTCTGGCGTGGACGCAGGTTCGGCG
>JAEWIK010000387.1 GCA_023387135.1 Actinomycetes bacterium
CCCTGACCTCCTCGACGTCGGCGGTGAGGGCGACGCCCTTGGCCGAGTACGCGACGCGCAGCTGGTCGAGCGTGGCGCTCACCAGTCCCGGCAGCGGCTGGCTGCTGGGGTCGAGGGCGATCCGCCCCTCTTCGGCACGCGACACGTCATCGAGGTCGCGGGCGAGCCGGGCGAGCCGCTCGGCCTGGTGCTGCAGCACCTGGCGGGTGTCGTCGTTCCAGTCCAGGACACCGTCGGACAGCCCCTCCAGGTGCGCGCTCAGGGTCGCGATGGGCGTCCGCAGCTCGTGGGCGAGATCCGCCAGCAGCCGCCGGCGGGTCTCCTCGACACCGCCGAGCCTGCCGGCCATCTGGTTGAACGACTCGCCCAGGGTGGCGAGTTCGGGCCCCGACCCCGTGGCGGTGACGCGGGCGTCGTAGTCGCCGGCGCTCACCCGGCGGGCGGCGTCGGTCAGGGTGTCGAGCGGGCCGCGGATGCGGCGGGTGACGTACCACGTCACGCAGAGCGAGAGCGCCAGTGCCACCAGGAGCCCGACCCCCAGCGACACCGCGCTCGCGCTGGCGAAGGCCTCCTCGATGTGGGGGACCTGGGACGGGTCGGGGTCATGCCCGGACTCGGTCAGGTGGAGGTGGAACAGGGGTGGACCGATGAGGGCGGCGACCAGGGCGGCCGTCGCGACGCTCGCCACCAGGGCCACAGCCTGGGCAGCGAACAGCCTCGTCCCGAGGCGCCACCCCGCCAGGGGCGCTCGTCCGGGCGTCATCCCTTGCCCATCCGGTAACCGACACCGCGCACCGTGAGGACGTACCGCGGGTCGTTGGGGTCGTCGCCGAGCTTCCTGCGCAGGTTGGCGACGTGGACGTCGACCACGTGGTCGTCCCCGACCCAGGCGGTGTCCCACACGCGCTCGATGATCTGGCGCCTGGTGAGCGCCGCCTTCGGCAGCCCCGAGAGCACGTCGAGGATGTCGAACTCGGTGCGGGTCAGGGGGATCGGTTCGTCGCCGACCCACACCTCGCGTCCGGCGGGGTCGATCGTTAGGTCGTTGAAGACCCTGGCCTGCTCACCCTCGATCGACGCGGTGCGCCGGGGGCGGCGCAGCACGGTCTGCACGCGCGCCACGAGTTCGCGGGTGCTGAAAGGTTTGGTGATGTAGTCGTCGGCACCCACCGACAGCCCGATGAGCCGGTCCACCTCGTCGGCGCGGGCGGTCAGCATCAGGATGTAGCAGTCGGAGAACGTCCGCACCTGCCGGCAGGCCTCGACGCCGTCCATCCCGGGCAGTCCGAGGTCGAGGACTATCACGTCGGGATCCAGCCGGCGGGCCGCGGCGACGCCGTCCGGTCCTGTGTGTTCCAGGACGACCTCGTACCCGGCGCGTTCCAGGTAGGACCCGACGACGCTCGCCAGCGGCTTCTCGTCCTCGACGACGAGCACGCGCTCCGCGGGGTGCACTCCTTCGACCATGCCCGCCAGTATCCACCGGACCGCCAGCGGCAAGAGACGGCGATCTTGATCGAATCTTGACCGTGCCTGAACCGCCGCCGGACGGGGCCGCGCGACGCTGGGGTGTGTGAGCGACCTCCACGAGACCGACCGGCGCCCCCCGCCCCACCTCACTCTGGTGACCTCACCCGGGTGCCACTTCTGCGACGACGCCCTCCAGGCACTGTCCCCGTTCGCAGCCGAGCGCCTGATCGAGCTCGCCATCGTCGACGCGGGATCGCCCGACGGTGGCGAGCTCGTGCGCCTGCACCGACCTGCCCTGTTCCCGCTGGTCCTCGTCGACGGGGAGTTCTTCAGCGCGGGACGGCTGCCGCGGCGCAAGCTCGCCCACGTCCTCGGCGTGGGGCGGGTGGCGGTCTGATGGGGACCGACCTGCTCTCGGCGGGCACCCTCGTGGCGGCGTTCCTGGCCGGCGGCGTCGCCCTGTTCGCCCCCTGCTGCATCGTCTTCCTCGCGCCGAGCTTCCTCGCCGCGGCGGTGAAGAACCGCCGCTGGCGGCTGCTGCCGCTCACCTTCGTGTTCGCCGCCGGGCTGGCGCTCGTCCTCGTGCCGATCACGCTCGGGGTCAGCCTGATCGCCGGTGCGATAGCGAAGTACCACGCCGTCCTGTACTGGGCCGGCGGGCTGTTGATGATCGCGCTGGCGGCCCTCGCCCTCTCCGGGCGGATGTGGTCGCTGCCGTCGATGCTGAAAGCGCCCGACACCAGCCGCGGCGACAGCGCCACCTTCTTCAGCCTGGGCGTCTTCTCCGGGATCGCGTCCAGTTGTTGCGCGCCCGTCCTCGCCGGCGTCATGACGTTGTCGGCGATGTCGGCGTCGCCGATCGGCGGGCTCCTCCTGGGCCTCGCCTATGTCTTCGGCATGGTGGTGCCGCTGTTCGTGATGGCGCTGGTCTGGGACAAGCTCCCCAAGGGGGGTTCCCGGCTGCGGGCGAAGCCGGTCAGCCTCACCCTGGCCGGCCGCACCCTGCGCACCAACACAGTGAACCTCGCCGTCGCCGTCGGCTTCGCCGTCATGGGGATCGCCGTCATCACCCAGGCGAGCTCCACGACGATGACGGGCGGCGACGGCCCGCTCGTCGGAGTGGGCGTGTGGCTCGGCGAGGTGTTCGAGGGGCTGCTGGCCTGGCTGGCCCCCGTCCCCGAACCCGTCGGCGGCCTCGCGCTGCTCGCGCTGGTGGCGCTGTTCGTCGTCGTCACGCTGCGCGACAGGAGCCGGCACCACCGGCCCCCGTCCGAGATCCCCGACGAAGCCCCCGCAGCCTCCCAGCCCGACCACTGCCACTGAGGACCGACAATGCCGCAGACCCGTCAACCCGCCAGCACGCCCGCGACCGGCACGAAGACCCGGAGCGCGAGCCTCAGGCAGTCGAGGCTCCAGGAAGCAGCGTTGCGTCGCACGCGTCGCCGCTGGCTCGCCATCGCCGGTGCGCTCGTGGCTGTCGCACTGGTGAGCTTCGGCCTGTGGTCGGCCGCCCCCAGCGGGGGCGACACCGAGGCCGCGGCTCCCGACTTCACGCTGCCGACCACCGACGGCGGCAGCGTCACCCTCAGCGCGCTGCGCGGCACGCCGGTGATCCTGTACTTCAACGAGGGCGCCGGGTGCGGCAGCTGCACCGCCCAGATGGCCGAGATCGAGAAGCACCCGGGCTTCGCGGCCGCCGGGATCGATGTCCTCCCGATCGTCATGAACACCGCCGACCAGATCCTGCCCGACATGAAGGAGTTCGGGGTGACCACCCCCTACCTGCTCGACGACGGGACGGTCTCGGCCGCCTACGACGTGCTGGGCAAGGGCATGCACGAGGGTCTTCCGGGCCACGGCTTCGTGCTGATCGACGCCGACGGGGTGCAGCGCTGGTACGGCAACTACCCGTCGATGTGGCTCGACCCCGACGACCTGCTCAAGGAGGCGACGTCCAGGCTCCGGGCCTGAGACTCCTCGGGGTCGGCTCACGCTGGGCACAGTTGCCCGGGTCGGCGCCGGGGGCTCGGTGGCGGGCGTGCGGCAAGATGGCTGGATGGCGGAGCGATCTCAGACGGTCGTGGTGGACGGGCGGCAGCTCAAGCTCACCAACCTCGACAAGGTGCTCTATCCGGCGGCGGGCACCACGAAGTCGGAGGTGATCTCGTACTACGCGCAGGTCGCCGACGTCCTGCTGCCGCAACTGTGGCAGCGACCCGTCACCAGGAAGCGCTGGCCGGACGGGGTGGGCGGGCCCGACGACGCCGCGAACGTGTTCTTCGCCAAGGACCTGCCGAAGGGGACTCCCGACTGGGTGCGGCGGTACAGGATCCAGCACGAGGGCCACAGCAACGACTACCCGGTGGTGGACGACGTCGCCACCCTCACCTGGCTCGCCCAGCTCGCCTCGCTCGAGCTGCACGTGCCGCAGTGGCGGTTCAGCACCGACGGCGTTCCCCAGAATCCCGACAGGCTCGTCCTCGACCTCGACCCGGGCGAGGGGGTGTCGCTGGAGGAGTGCGCCGAGGTGGCGTTGTGGGTGCGCGACGTGCTCGCCGAGCTGGGGCACGAGCCCGTCCCGGTGACCTCCGGCAGCAAGGGCATCCACCTCTACGCCCCGCTCGACGGCACCCAGACCAGCGAGGAGGCGAGCGAGTTCGCCAGGCAACTGGCGCTGGCGCTGCAGGCCGACAACCCGAAACGGGTCACCGCCTCGATGGCGCGCGCCGAGCGTCCGGGCAAGGTGTTCAACGACTGGAGCCAGAACAACGGCAACAAGACGACCGTCGCCCCGTACTCGCTGCGGGGGCGCGAGCTGCCCTACGTCGCGGCGCCGCGCACCTGGGACGAGCTCTCCAGCCCGGGCCTGAAGCACCTGGAGTACCACGAGGTGCTGGAACGCATCGCCGACCTGGGCGACCCGATGGCGGCCCTGGGTGGCGGCGGCGACAGGCTCGCCACCTATCGCAGCATGCGCGATCCCGCGAAGACTCCCGAGCCGGTGCCTGCGACCCGGCCCGCGGCGAAGACCGGTGCCGCCGACCTGCCGACGTTCGTGATCCAGGAGCACCACGCGCGCCGGCTGCACTACGACGTCAGGCTGGAGAGGGACGGCGTCCTGGTGAGCTGGGCGGTGCCGAAGGGCCCTCCCACCGATCCGAAGGAGAACCACCTCGCCGTCCAGACCGAGGATCATCCGCTGGAGTACGGCTCGTTCGAGGGCACCATCCCGGCCGGGGAGTACGGCGGCGGGACTGTGACGATCTGGGACGCCGGGACGTACGAACTGGAGAAGTGGCGCGACGGCCGTGAGGTGATCGCCACCCTGCACGGACGGCCCGACGGCGGCCTGGCAGGGCCGGCGAAGTTCGCGCTCATCCACACCGGGAGCGGCGAGGACGACAAGAACTGGCTGATCCACAGGATGGCCCTCGAACGCGCCCCGGACGAGGCCGGCGAGCCGGCCGGAAAGACGCGCAAGCCTGCGAAGAAGTCCCCGGATGCGCCGGCGAAGGACAAGGGAGCGGCCACGGCGCACTTCGCGGACCCCCTGTCGCCGATGCTCGCCACGCTCGCGAGCCGGACCGACGTCTCGAACGAGGACGACTGGGCCTTCGAGATGAAGTGGGACGGCATCCGCACCGTCGCCTACCTGGCGGGCGGCGCCGTGCGCCTGCTGAGCCGGCGGGGACGCGACGACACCGCCGCCTATCCCGACCTCATCGACGAACTGGCGGCCATCGAGTGTGAGGACGCGATCCTCGACGGCGAGATAGTCGTCACCGACGCCAGTGGCGCGCCGCGGTTCTCGCTGCTCCAGCCGCGCATCAACCTGACCGGCGCCGCCGACATCGCCGCCGCCGCAAAGAAGTACCCCGCCCAGTTGATGCTGTTCGACCTGCTCCTCCTGGACGGGAAGTCGCTGCTGCGCGTGCCCTACGAGGAGCGCCGCGGCCTGCTGGAGGCGCTGGTGCAGCCCCGTCCGGGGGCCCGCGTGCAGGTGCCGCCGGTCTTCGACGGCGACCTGGCAGGGGCCCTCGACACCAGCCTCGCGCTTGACCTGGAGGGTGTCGTCGCCAAGCGGCGCGGCTCGACCTACCTGCCGGGCAGGCGGGCAGGCACCTGGCTGAAGATCAAGCATCGCCGCACCCAGTCGGTGGTGGTCGGCGGCTGGCGTCCCGGCAAGGGGCGGCGCGCGGGCAGCGTCGGCTCGTTGCTGCTCGCTGTACCGGAGAAGGACGGGCTGCGGTACGTGGGCAGGGCGGGGTCGGGGTTCACCGACGCGTCACTGGAGGAGGCCGACAGGCTGCTCGCGCCGCTGGCGCGCTCCGACAGCCCGCTGGTCGACGTCCCGCGGGAGGACGCCAGGGACGCCCGTTGGGTGGAGCCCGACCTCGTCGGCGAGGTCTACTACACCGAGGTGACGGGGACGGGCAGGCTCCGGCATCCAGTCTGGATCGGCTGGCGTACCGACCTGACGCCCGCCGACGTCAGGTGGGAGACCACCAGGTAGCCATAGGGGTGCGTGACCCCGCCTGCGGTTGCCTGAGGCAGCCGCAGGGCCCGGCTCAGCCCTCGCCGCCGTTGCGGCGGAGCACCTCGGAGAGCCGCTCGGCGGCAGCGATGACGGCCGGGGCGTGCAGCCGTCCGGGCTGGCGCGAGAGTCGCTCGATCGGGCCGGAGACGCTGACGGCGGCGATGACCTTGCCGCTGGGGGAGCGGACCGGAGCCGACACCGACGCCACCCCCGCCTCGCGTTCGGCCACCGACTGGGCCCAGCCCCGACGGCGGACGGTCGCCAGGGCGACGGCGGAGAAGCTCGCGTTCTGCAGGCCGCGCTGGATGCGCTCGGGGTCCTCCCAGGCCAGCAGCACCTGTGCTGCGGAGCCTGCTGACATCGTCAACTGCGAGCCGACGGGAATGGTGTCGCGCAGGCCCGAAGGGCGCTCGGCGGCCGCGGCGCAGACGCGGAAGTCGCCCTGGCGGCGGAAGAGCTGGGCAGACTCGCCGGTGATGTCGCGCAGCCTGGAGAGCACGGGGCCGGCGGTGGCGAGCAGGCGGTCCTCGCCGGCGGCGGAGGCGAGTTCGGTGAGCCGCGGGCCGAGGACGAAGCGTCCCTGCAGGTCCCGGCTCACGAGACGGTGGTGTTCGAGCGCGACGGCGAGGCGGTGTGCTGTCGGACGGGCCAGTCCGGTCGCGGTGACGAGGCCCGCTAGAGTAGTTGGGCCCTGTTCGAGGGCGGTGAGCACGAGTGCCGCCTTGTCGAGAACCCCGACTCCACTTGAGTTGTCCATGGGATGATACTGCCGTCTCGCATCATGATATGCAAGCTGGTAGCATCACTGCGGCAGCGGCGCCGCCCGTCAGCGGCAGTCGATCGACGAGGAGATTCGATGGGTAAAACCCTTAGTGACAAGGTGTGGGAGAACCACGTAGTGCGTGCCGCGGAGGGTGAGCCGGACCTGCTCTACATCGACCTCCACCTCGTCCACGAGGTCACCAGCCCGCAGGCTTTCGACGGCCTGCGTCTCGCAGGACGGACGGTTCGCCGGCCCGATCTCACGATGGCGACGGAAGACCACAACACCCCGACGCTGAACATCCTCGCGCCGATCGCCGACCCCGTCTCACGGCTGCAGGTCGACACGTTGCGCAGGAACACCGACGAGTTCGGCGTCCGCCGGCATTCGCTCGGCGACAAGGAACAGGGCATCGTCCACATCATCGGCCCGCAGCTCGGCCTCACCCAGCCCGGCCTCACTGTCGTCTGTGGTGACTCGCACACCGCGACCCACGGCGCCTTCGGCGCGCTGGCGTTCGGCATCGGCACGTCGGAGGTCGAGCACGTGCTGGCGACCCAGACGCTGCCGCAGGCGCGTCCGAAGACGATGGCCGTGAACATCAACGGCGACCTCGCCGATGGGGTGACCCCCAAGGACGTCGTGCTCGCGCTGATCGCCAAGGTCGGCACGGGCGGCGGCCAGGGCTATGTCGTGGAGTACCGCGGCTCGACCATCGAGAAGATGTCGATGGAAGGCCGCATGACGATCTGCAACATGAGCATCGAGTGGGGTGCCAAGGCCGGCATGGTGGCTCCCGACGAGACCACCTTCGCCTACCTCAAGGGACGCCCGCACGCCCCGCAGGGGGCGGACTGGGACGCCGCCGTCGAGCACTGGCGGACGCTGTACTCCGATCCCGACGCCGTCTTCGACGCGGAGGTGGACATCGACGCCGCGGCCCTCACGCCGTTCGTGACCTGGGGCACCAACCCCGGCCAGGGAGTGCCGCTGTCAGCCTCGGTGCCCGACCCGGCGTCGTTCGCCGATCCGGTCGACAAGGCCGCCGCCGAGCGCGCTCTGGCCTACATGGACCTCGCCGCCGGCCCGCCGATGCGCGACATCAAGGTCGACACGGTCTTCCTCGGCTCCTGCACCAACGGACGCATCGAGGACCTGCGGCTGGCGGCCTCGGTGCTGAAGGGGCACAGGATCGCCGACGGCGTGCGCATGCTGGTCGTCCCCGGCTCCGCGCGGGTCAGGCTGCAGGCCGAGAACGAGGGCCTCGACAAGGTCTTCCTCGACTTCGGCGCCGAGTGGCGCGCCGCGGGCTGCTCGATGTGCCTCGGCATGAACCCCGACCAGCTCACCCCCGGCGAGCGCTCGGCCTCCACCTCGAACAGGAACTTCGAAGGCCGCCAGGGCAAGGGCGGCCGTACCCACCTCGTGTCACCGCCGGTCGCCGCCGCGACGGCGATCCGGGGCACGCTCAGCTCGCCGGCCGACCTGGCAGCGTCCAACTCCTAGGAGGATCAACGATGGACAAGTTCAGCGCGCACACCGGCATCGGCGTCCCGCTGCGCCGCAGCAATGTCGACACCGACCAGATCATCCCTGCCGTCTACCTCAAGCGGGTGACCAGGACAGGCTTCGAGGACGGCCTGTTCTCGGCCTGGCGCAGCGACCCCGAGTTCGTGCTCAACCAGCCTGCCTACGCCGCCGGCTCGGTGCTCGTGGCCGGACCCGACTTCGGCACCGGGTCGTCGCGTGAGCACGCGGTCTGGGCGCTGCAGAACTACGGCTTCAAGGTGGTCATCGGCTCGCGCTTCGGCGACATCTTCAGGTCGAACTCGGGCAAGGCGGGCCTGCTCATCGCGACGGTCACCCAGGACGTCGTCGAGCGGCTCTGGGACTACCTGGAAGCCGCGCCCGGCGCGGAGCTCACAGTCGACCTCGTCGACCGCAGCATCACTGCCGGTGAGGTGAAGTACTCCTTCACGATTGACGACTACATCAGGCACCGCCTGCTGGAGGGGCTCGACGACATCGGCCTCACCCTGCAGCACTCGGACGTCATCGCCGAGTTCGAGGCGCGCCGGCCGTCCTGGCTGCCGCGCACCCTGCCCGTCCGCACCGCCGGCTAGGACACAGACGGACGCGCTGGAAGCGGCTGCCCGCTGGCGGCTGCCGCTGCGCAAGGCCAACCGGCATCCCGTCCAGCCGCTCTACCGGCGGCTGGCCCGGGTCGCCGGCCGCCTGGTCAGGCTCGTGGGAAGGCTCGACTGGGGTCCCGCCACGCACCTGCCCGCCACCGGCGGGGTGATAGTCGTCCCCAACCACGTCTCGAACGCCGACCCCGTCGTCGTCGCCCACTACGTCGTCTGGAACGGACGCTGGCCGCGCTTCCTCGCCAAGGAGGAACTCTGGCGGATGCCCGTGATCTCCCGGATCGTCGCGGGCACCGGCCAGATCCCCGTCCGGCGCGGCGCCGCTGACGCCTCGGCGCCGCTGGCGGTGGCACAGGCCGCCCTGGCCGCGGGGGAGTGCGTGCTGGTGTACCCGGAGGGAACCATCACGACAGATCCCGACGGCTGGCCGATGACCGCTCACACAGGTGCCGCCAGGCTGGCGCTGGCGACAGGCTGCCCGATAGTCCCCGTCGGGCAGTGGGGCGCCCAGAAGCTGCTCGGCGGCAAGCGCCCCGCCTGGCCGCGGCTCGTCCCCCGTCCCACGCTCTTGCTGCGGACGGGACCGCCGGTGCCGGCGTCCGATCTCGACCCGGACGACCCCGCGAGCGTCGCGGAACTCGGTCGCCGGACGATGGCCGCCCTCACCGCGCTGGTCGCGGGCATCCGCGGCGTCGAGGCACCGCCGGAGCGGTTCGACCCCCGGATCGAGCGCCGGGTCGAGTACCTCCCCGCCGGCACGCCGGCCCCCGGCGCCGACGGCGAAAGTCGTCCCGGCCAGCCGAATCGGCGCTGACGGTGAGCGGGTGTCGGCAGCGGTAGTCTGCTCGGCGAACCCGAGAAGAGGACCGATGACGCACACCGCCCGCTCCACCGTCGCGCTTGTGTTCGGCGGGGCAAGCTCCGAGCACGAGATCTCCTGCCTCACCGCCGCCGGTGTCGCGCGCGTCCTCGATCCGGACCGGTTCGACGTGGTGGGAATCGGCATCACCGCCGCGGGCGACTGGGTGCGGGTACCGCTCGACATGGTCGCCGGCTACCGCATCGAGGACGGGAAGCTGCCCAGCGTCGCCGACGGCCTGCCCGAGGCTGTGCTGCTGCGCGGCAGCGGGAGCGCGCAGGTGGCGACCCGGGAGGGTGACAGCCTCGTGGACGTCACCGACGTCGACGTCGTGTTCGCGCTGCTGCACGGTCCGTTCGGCGAGGACGGCACCATCCAGGGGCTCTTCGAGATGCTCGGCGTGCGCTACGTCGGGGCAGGGGTGGCGGCCAGCGCGATCGGCATGGACAAGGACCTGATGAAGCGCGCGATGTGGGCGGCCGGGCTGCCCGTCGGGCGCTGGACGGCGATCGAGCCGCGCGACTGGGACCACGACGCCGCCGGGTGCGCGGAGCGGGTGGCGGAGCTGGGGTACCCGGTCTTCGTCAAGCCCGCCAGGGGTGGCTCCAGCATCGGCATCTCGCGGGTCGACGCGCCCGACCACCTGGCCGAGGCTGTCGAGGCCGCCCGCGTCCACGACCCGAAGGTGGTCGTCGAAGCGGGCTTCGTGGGCTGCCGTGAGATCGAACTGGCGGTCCTGCAGGGCCGCGACGGCGAGGCCCCGCGCGTCTCCCTGCCCGGAGAGATAGTCCTGCACACGCCGGGCGCGTTCTACGACTTCGAGGCCAAGTACCTGCCCACCGGCGAGGTCACGCTGGACGCGCCGGCGAAGCTCACACAGTCCGAGATCGCCGACGCGCAGGCGCTCGCGGCCCGCACCTTCGACGCGATGAGCGTCGAAGGGCTGGCGAGGGTCGACCTCTTCCTCGGCCCTGACGGGCGGTTCTTCGTCAACGAGCTCAACACCATGCCCGGCTTCACGCAGACCTCCATGTTCCCGCTGCTGTGGCAGGCGACCGGGATGGAGTACCCCGAACTCGTCGCCGAACTCGTCGAGCTCGGGCTGTGCAAGCGGCTGGGACTGCGCTGATGGCCGAGTCCGTGGGCGACCTCGGGGAGTTCGGCCTGATCGCCGAGATCACCGCCGGGCTGCCCACGTCGGACAGGGTGGTCGTCGGCCCCGGGGACGACTGCGCGGTGTTCACCGCGGCGGGGGCGGTGGCCGTCTCGACCGACACGATGGTGCAGGGCAGGCACTGGCGCGACACCTGGTCGTCGGCCCACGACGTCGGCCGCAAGGCTGTCGCGTCCGCGGTCTCCGACCTGGAGGCCGAGGGCGCGCGCCCGTTCGGCCTGGTGATGAGCCTGTCCCTGCCGCCGGAGACCCCCGCCGCCTGGGCGCGGGAGTTCAGCGCCGGAGTGCGTGAGGAGTGCGCCACCGCCGGCGTCCTGCTGCTGGGAGGCGACCTCACCTCCGCTCCCCACATCGTCGTCACGGCGACGGTCTTCGGCGACCTCGAAGGACGCCGGCCGGTGACGAGGGCCGGTGCCACGCCCGGCGACGTGCTGGCGATCCGCGGCAGGCTCGGCTGGGCAGAAGCGGGCGTCGCGGTGTTGAACCGCGGGTTCAGGTCGCCCGCCGCCGTCGTGCTGGCCCATCGCGTCCCCGAACCCCCCTACGGGCAGGGCGTCGTCGCGGCCGAGGCCGGCGCGACCGCCATGATCGACGTCTCCGACGGGCTGCTGGCAGACCTCGGCCACATCGCCGAGGCGTCGGGGGTGGTCATCGACGTGCGAGCCGGCGCCTTCGACGTCGCGGGGCCGCAGCAGGCCGTCGCCGCCGCGCTCGGCGGCAAGGACCCGCTGCACTTCATCCTCACCGGCGGGGACGACCACGCCCTGGCGGCCACCTTCGCGTCCGGCTCGGTGCCGGACGGCTGGAAGGTGGTCGGCACGGTCGCGGCGGGCGAGCCCCGCGTGCTGGTCGACGGGAGCCCGTGGACGGCGGGCCCGGCAGGGTGGGACCACTTCGCCTGACGCCGCCGAACAGCACCTCCATCGGCGTGGGCGCTGACACTCCTGCCGATTCATCGCTTACCCTTCGTCCATGGCGACCCGCGCGTCTTCCCCCTCGCGGAGCCGCAGCAACGCGTCCTCGCGTCCCGCGGCTACCCGAGCGTCCGGAAGCAACAAGACCACGGCCCGCGGCAGGAACACCACTGCCCGCGGGCGCTCGAAGCAGCCCTCCGGCGGCGCCAGGTTCTTCTCGGCGCTGGGCAGGGGCATCGCTGCGACCTGGCGCGGCCTCGCCTCGCTGGCGGGCGGCTCTGCCCGGGCCATCGGCTCGGGCGCCAAGGACCTCGACCCGCAGTTGCGCCGCGACGGTGCCGGGCTCGTCCTGTTGATCCTCGGGCTGGTCGTGGCGGGGGAGTTCTGGTTCGGTCTGCCGGGCACCCTCGGCCACTGGGTGAGGATCGGCGTCACCACGCTCGTCGGCTCGTTCGCGTACGCGGTGCCCGTGCTCGCGTTCTTCATGGCGTGGCGGACGCTGCGCCACCCCGACCGCAACGGCCCCGGCGGCAGGCAGGCCATCGGGTGGACGCTGGCGCTGCTCGGCGTGCTGGGCCTGATCCACATCTCCGACGGGCTGCCGCGCGGCCACGAGACCGAGGCGGTCAGGCAGGCCGGCGGCTTCCTCGGTTTCTTCTCCTCGTCCTTCCTCGTCGACCTCGTGAGCACGTGGCTCGCGGTGCCGATCCTCGTCCTGGTCGCGCTCTTCGGGGTGCTGGTCATCGTCGGCATCCCCGTCCACGAGGTGCCCGCCCGGCTGGGCGAACTGCGCAAGAAGTTCACCCCGCCCCCCAAGCAGGTCACCGACTACAACGGCGACGAGGCCTACACCACGCCGTTGGTGCACGAACCCGAGCCGGAGCCCGAGCCCGCCGACCTCGAACTCACCCAGCCCGTCGCGCGTCCCGGCAAGGTGACGGCGGGGCTGCCGAAGAAGGCCGAACTCGAGGTCCCCTCGATCTCCGACGCGCCGCTGCGGGCCGAACAACTCCAGTTGTCGGGTGACGTGGTCTACACGCTCCCCGACTCCACGGTGCTGCGCCCGGGAACCGTCCCGAAGGCGCGCAGCCAGGCCAACGACGCTGTGGTCGCCAGCCTGACGGGCGTGCTGCGCCAGTTCGAGATCGACGCGACGGTCACCGGCTACACCCGGGGGCCGACGGTGACCAGGTACGAGGTCGAACTCGGCAACGCGGTCAAGGTCGAGAAGGTCACGGCGCTGGGCAAGAACATCGCCTACGCGGTGGCGTCGGCGGACGTGAGGATCCTGTCGCCCATCCCCGGCAAGTCGGCCATCGGCATCGAGATCCCGAACACCGACAAGGAGATCGTCTCCCTCGGCGACGTGCTGCGCTCGAACCGTGCCCGCAACGACCACCACCCGATGACCGTCGCGCTCGGCAAGGACGTCGAAGGCGGCTACGTGGTGGCCAACATGACGAAGATGCCGCACCTGCTGGTCGCGGGCGCCACCGGATCGGGCAAGTCGAGTTTCGTGAACTCGATGATCACCTCGATCCTCATGCGCGCGACCCCCGAGGAGGTGCGCATGATGCTGGTCGACCCCAAGCGCGTGGAACTCACGCACTACGAGGGCATCCCGCACCTCGTCACGCCCATCATCACCAGCCCGAAGAAGGCGGCGGAGGCGCTGCAGTGGGTCGTGCGCGAGATGGACACCCGCTACGACGACCTGGCGGCGTTCGGCTTCAGGCACGTCGACGACTTCAACAAGGCTGTGCTGTCCGGACAGCTGCAGCCGCTGCCCGGCTCGGAGCGGGTGCTCGCGCCGTACCCCTACCTGCTGGTCATCGTCGACGAGCTCGCCGACCTCATGATGGTCGCCCCGCGGGACGTCGAGGACTCCATCGTGAGGATCACCCAGCTCGCGCGGGCGGCGGGCATCCACCTCGTCCTGGCCACCCAGCGTCCCTCGACAGACGTCGTGACAGGTCTCATCAAGGCCAACGTCCCCAGCCGGCTGGCCTTCGCCACCAGCTCGATGACCGACTCCCGCGTCATCCTCGACACGCCGGGCGCCGAGAAGCTGGTCGGGCAGGGCGACGCGCTGTTCCTGCCGATGGGACAGTCCAAGCCGATGCGCGTCCAGGGGGCGTGGGTCACCGAGGCCGAGATCAGGTCGGTGGTGAAGCACGTGAGCACCCAGCTCGCCCCGCAGTACCGCGAGGACGTGACGGCTCCCGCCGAGTCCTCCAAGTCCGTCGCCGAGGACATCGGCGACGATCTGGAACTCGTGCTGGAGGCAGCGCAGCTCGTGGTGGGCCTGCAGCTCGGCTCGACGTCGATGCTGCAACGCAAGCTGCGGGTGGGCTTCGCGAAGGCGGGCAGGCTGATGGACATCCTGGAGACCCGCGGCATCGTCGGTCCGTCCGAGGGGTCGAAGCCGCGCGAGGTGCTGGTCAAGCCCGACGACCTCGACGAGGTGCTGGCGAACCTCCGCGAAGGGTGAGTTCGGTAGTCACTCCGGTAGGCTCAGCGATCATGGCAGCGCATTCCCCGGCAGTTCACATCGTCTCCCTGGGGTGCGCGCGCAACGACGTCGACTCCGAGGAACTGGCAGGCAGGCTCGCCGCCGGCGGGTTCGAACTGGTGGAGGATCCGGGCGCCGCCGAGGTCGTGGTGGTCAACACATGCGGTTTCATCGACGCCGCCAAGAAGGACTCCATCGACACCCTGCTGGACGCGGTCGACCTGAAGGACACCGGCTCGGTCAGGTCGGTGGTCGCCGTCGGCTGCCTGGCCGAGCGCTACGGCGCCGAACTGGCGAACGAGCTCCCCGAGGCCGACGCCGTCCTCGGCTTCGACGACTACCCCGACATCGCCGGCCGGCTGCGTTCGATCCTCGCCGGCGAGACCCACGTCGCCCACACCCCCCGCG
>JAEWIK010000403.1 GCA_023387135.1 Actinomycetes bacterium
ACTACTGCTTCATCGCCAGGTCGGTGAGCATCCCCGTCCTCCACGAGCCGACGATCGTCTTCGCCGAACAGGACTGACCTCCCGACACGGCGCAGCGCCGCCCGTCATTCGACGGACGGCGCTGTGCTCAAAGATGGAGTGCCCCTGGAGGCGGCTCACTTCTCCTCGGACGCCTCCTCGGCGGCCTCGGTGGTGTCCCCTGCGTCCTCGACTGCCTCGGCTGCTGCAGGCTCGGCCTCACGGGTGTCGTCGGCGACGATGTCGGCCGGCTCGGACACGACGTCCTCGGCCTCGGTCTCGGCGGCCTTGGGAGCCTCGGCTGCCGCGGCCTCCTCTGCCTTCTTCGACGCCGCCTTCTTGGCCGGGGCCTTCTTGGCGGGCTCGGCCTTCGCGGCGGCGGTGCCCTTGCCCTTGGCCTTCGCCTTGCGGGAATCCTCGACCGACTCGGTCACGATCTCGATGACCGCCATGGGGGCGTTGTCGCCCTTGCGCGGGCCGATCTTCGTGATCCTGGTGTACCCGCCCTCGCGCTCGGCGAGCTTGGGGGCGATCTCGGTGAACAGCGTGTGCACCACGCCCTTGTCGGTCACCGTGGCCAGCACCAGGCGCCGGTTGTGGAGGTCTCCACGCTTGGCCTTGCTGATCAGGCGATCCGCCAGCGGCTGCAGGCGCTTGGCCTTGGCCTCCGTGGTGGTGATCTTCCCGTGCTGGAACAGTTGCGTGGCCAAATTGGCCAGGATGATCCGCTGGTGGGAGGGGCTACCACCGAAGCGGGGACCCTTGGTTGGCTGTGGCATTGTCGTGTTCTCCTGTTAAGGCGTGATCGGATCAGTACTGATCGTCGAAATCGTCGGCCGCGTCGTACCGGCTGAGCGCCGACAGCGGATCGAAGCCGGGGGCGCTGTCCTTCAGCGACAGCCCCATCTCGTGCAGCCGCAGCTTGACTTCCTCGATCGACTTCGAGCCGAAGTTGCGGATGTCGAGCAGGTCCTGCTCCGAGCGGGAGACCAGTTCGCTGACGGTGTGGATGCCCTCGCGCTTGAGGCAGTTGTACGAACGCATCGTGAGCTTGAGCTCCTCGACCGGCAGGGCCAGGTCGGCGGCCATCTGCTCGTCGACAGGCGACGGGCCGATCTCGATGCCCTCGGCGTCGACGTTCAGCTCGCGGGCGAGGCCGAACAGCTCGACGAGCGTCTTGCCTGCCGAAGCGACGGCGTCACGCGGGGTGATCGACTGCTTGGTCTCGACGTCGACGATGAGCTTGTCGAAGTCGGTGCGCTGCTCGACGCGAGTGGCCTCCACCTTGTAGGTGACCTTCAGCACCGGCGAGTAGATCGAGTCGACGGGGATCCTGCCGATCTCGGCGTCGGGGTTCTTGTTCTGCACCGACGAGACGTAACCACGGCCACGCTCCACCACGAGCTCCATGTCGATCTTGCCGGAGTCGTTGAGGGTGGCGATGTGCAGGTCGGGGTTGTGGATCTCCACGCCCGCGGGCGGTGCGATGTCGGCGGCCGTCACGGCGCCGGCACCCGCCTTGCGCAGGTACATGACGACGGGCTCGTCCTCCTCGGAGGAGAGCACGAGCTGCTTGAGGTTCAGCACGATCTCGGTGACGTCCTCCACGACGCCCTCCAGGGTGGAGAACTCGTGCTGGTTGCCTTCGATCTTGATGCTCGTGACTGCGGCGCCGGGAATCGACGACAGCAGCGTGCGACGCAGCGAATTGCCGAGGGTGTAGCCGAAGCCCGGTTCCAGCGGCTCGATGACGAACCTGGAGCGGAAGTCGTCGACTACCTCTTCGGTCAGGATGGGGCGCTGTGCGATCAGCATTTGTATTTCCCTTTCCACCGCCCGCTATATGACGGTGACTAGTGAGTGCCGGTCCGGCGGCCGCTCGGGAGAACGGCCGCCGGTGGCGCTTGTTACTTGGAGTAGAGCTCGACGATCAGCTGTTCGGCGACGTCGATGGTGATCTGCTCGCGGGTCGGAAGCTGGTGGACCAGGATCCGCATCTTGTTGGGGCGAACCGTCAGCCAGGCGGGGACGTTGCGCTCGGCATGGGTCTCGCGCGCCACCACCAGCGGGTAGGCGTTGAGAGACTTCGGACGGACGTCGATGACGTCGTACGCGCTCACCCGGTAGCTCGGGACGTTGACCTTGTGGCCGTTGACCTGGAAGTGGCCGTGGACCACGAGCTGGCGTGCCTGACGACGGGTCGAGGCGAAGCCGGCGCGGTAGATCACGTTGTCGAGCCTGGACTCGAGGATGATCAGCAGGTTGTCACCGGTCTTGCCGGAGAGACGGTTGGCCTCTTCGTAGTAGCGACGGAACTGCTTCTCCAGCACGCCGTAGGCGAAACGGGCCTTCTGCTTCTCCTTGAGCTGCAGCAGGTACTCGCTCTCCTTGGTGCGGCCGCGGCCGTGCATGCCCGGCGGGTAGGCGCGACGCTCGAAAGCCTTGTCATTGCCCACCAGGTCGGTGCCGAGCCGGCGGGACTTCTTGGTGATGGGTCCGGTGTAACGGGCCATGGATGAACTCCTCTCAGCTCAGGACTAGACGCGACGACGCTTCGGCGGACGGCAGCCGTTGTGCGGGACGGGGGTCACGTCGGAGATCGGACCGATCTCCAGCCCGACGGCGCCCAGCGAACGGATTGCTGTCTCCCGGCCGGAACCGGGGCCCTTGACGAAAACGTCCACGCGCTTCATCCCGTGCTCCATGGCGCGCCTGCCGGCCGCCTCGGCGGCCATACCGGCCGCGAACGGGGTGGACTTGCGGGAGCCCTTGAAGCCGACGGTGCCGGCGGAGGCCCATGCGATGACCGAGCCCGTGGGGTCGGTGATCGAGATGATCGTGTTGTTGAACGTGCTCTTGATGTGCGCCTGACCGGCAGCGACGTTCTTCTTCTCCTTGCGGCGAACCTTGCTCTTGGCGGCCTTCTGGCTCGCCGTGCGGCCTGCAGTAGCCATATGTGTTCTCAGTCTCTCCTGTATCTACGCTCGACAGGCCGCGGTTAGCGGGCCTTCTTCTTCCCGGCGACAGCCTTCTTCTTGCCCTTGCGGGTGCGAGCGTTCGTCCTGGTGCGCTGACCACGGACGGGAAGGCCCATGCGGTGACGACGGCCCTGGTAGGAACCGATCTCGATCTTCCGGCGAATGTCGGCTGCGACGCTGCGTCGCAGGTCACCTTCCGTCTCGAAGTTGGCTTCGATGTAGTCGCGCAGGGCGCCCAGGTGCTCGTCGGTGAGTTGGTGGACACGGAGATCGCCACTGATTCCAGTGGCCTTGAGGGTTTCCGCGGCGCGGGTACGGCCGATGCCGTAGATGTAGGTGAGGGCGATCTCGAGCCGCTTCTCGCGCGGCAGATCGACCCCGATGAGGCGTGCCATCAGGCGGTTACCTTTCAGTTATCGGGCCTTGCGACCCGCGAAGGTGTCTGGCGTGATGCGTCCCCTCGCCGCCTGGCGTGGGCCCCCGCCGTGGTCCGGGGGTGGAAGCCGGAACTAGCGTCCCGGCCGTTGCTATCACGTTGCTCTATTGGTTGCGACCTTCGGTCGACCGCTCGGGCCTTCGGCCCTCCGTCTTGCCGCTGAGTCACATCGGAGCCTTACGGGCTCCAGGTGGGCTTTGCGTGCCCTGTTCAGTTGTGTTCTGTTGTGTGGACGGCGTCACTCGTCCGGGTGTTCCGCGTCCCGCGCTGGCGGGGCGAGGACTGAGCTGGGCTCAGCCCTGGCGCTGCTTGTGGCGCGGGTTGTCGCAGATCACCATCACGCGACCGTGCCGGCGGATCACCTTGCACTTGTCGCACATCCTCTTGACGCTCGGCTGGACCTTCATCGAGCAGCTTTCTGGCTCATCGCCGAGCACAGGGATGCCCCAGGGCTCGACAGGTGGTGGTTTTCTGGCGTTCGCCTACCGGTGCCGGAAGACTATGCGTCCACGGGTCAGGTCGTAGGGGGACAACTCGACGACGACACGGTCGGCGGGAATGATGCGGATGTAGTGCTGTCGCATCTTGCCACTGATGGTCGCCAGAACCTTGTGCCCATTGGCAAGTTCCACCCGGAACATGGCATTGGGCAGGGCTTCGACGACGGTTCCCTCGAGTTCGAGGGCGCCTTCCTTCTTCGCCATTACTCCCTAACGTGTACTGAACATGGACGCACGAGACTGCCTGCACAGGTCGTGCAAGGGACGAGTCTACGCCACCACACCAGATCGGCCAAAAGGACGGATCCCGGCGAACGCGGGCGTCCGGACCGCGATGACGGGCAGCCCGCCGAGCCACTGTAACCCCCGCCCTCCTCACCTCGCGCCCAGCCCGAAGATCGCTGGTTGGACCGGGGTAGGATGGACGATCGGCAACTTTCCGCTGGTGAGGAAGACTACGTGAATTCAACAGGGACAGCCTCGGCCCTGGCCCAGGAACTGGCCATCGAGCAGGCACACGTCGACCTGGTCTACGCACATCTCGACAAGGCGACCCGATCTGCCAGGAGCGTCGCCGAACAGGGCCGCAGCCTCTACCGGTCCGACAGGGAGAGCTACGTCAGGGAAGAGGACGGGACGGCGCTGTTCGAGCGCGACGCGTTCGCCTTCCAAGCGGCCCGCCGGCTCGCGATCCTCGACGCCGAGCACGAGGGCCTGGTCTTCGGCAGGCTCGACCACACCGACTCGGAGATCCGCTACATAGGACGCATCGGCGTCCGCGACGACGACTACGAACCGCTGGTGATCGACTGGCGGGCCCGGGCCGCCGAACCCTTCTACCGCGCGACCGCCACCGACCCGATGGGGGTGGTGCGCCGCCGCGTCCTGCGCTGCCGCAACGACAAGGTGACAGGCATCGAGGACGACCTGCTGGACGAGCACGCCGAGCACGACCTCGTGATCATCGGCGAAGGCGCGCTGATGGCGTCCCTCAAGCGCGCCCGTGGCCGGCGGATGCGGTCGATAGTCGACACCATCCAGGCCGAACAGGACGAGGCGATCCGCGCCGACCACAACGGCGTGACGGTGATCGCCGGCGGGCCCGGCACGGGCAAGACGGTCGTCGCCCTGCACAGGGCCGCCTACCTGCTCTACTCCAACCGCCGCCGCTACGAGCGCGGCGGCATCCTCGTCGTCGGCCCCTCCGCCCTCTTCATGAACTACATCGAGCGCGTGCTGCCGTCCCTCGGCGAGGACTCGGTGACGCTGCGCGCGATCGGCCAGGTGGCCTCCGACGTCCTCGGTTTCGGCGCGGACGCCACCGACGCCGCCGGTGTCGCGGCGATCAAGGGGTCGCTGCGCATGCTGCAGCTCCTCAAGCGACTCGTGGGTCTACCGTTCGTGGAGGCCGGCGAGGGTGACCCGCTGCTGCGCGTCACGGTCAAGGGCGAGGTGCTGAGCCTGGGGACCCCCGAACTGGCGCGGATCAGGCGGGAGGTGCTCGGCAGGCTCAAGTCGAACGCCGGCCGCGACGCCGCCCAGTCCGCGGTGCTGGACGCCCTGCACGCCAAGCTGCCCGAGGAGATCGAACTCGACAGGGACAGCTTCGACGACCTCGTGACGTCCTCGGCGTCGTACAGGCTCTTCCTTCAGGCGTGGTGGCCCGACCTCGACCCCACGACGGTGCTGCGCAGGCTGGCCGACCGCAGGGTCGTCGAGAAGGTGGCGGACGGCATCCTCGACGAGAACGAGCAGGCAGCGCTCGCCGCCGGTTTCGACAGGGACGACTGGACGGTGGCCGACATCGCGCTGCTCGACGAGCTCGTCGCCGTCGTGGGGCCGGTGCAGGAGGACGAGAACGACGAACCGCTCATCTTCCTGCCCGACGGCACCGAGGTGACCGAGGTCGTGACGACCGCCGACAGGCTCGCCACGCCGCGCGAACGCGACCCGCACGAGGACCCGCAGGAGACCTACGCCCACGTGCTGGTGGACGAGGCGCAGGACATCTCCCCCATGCAGTGGCGGATGCTGCGCCGCCGCGGTGCGCACGCGAGCTGGACGATCGTGGGAGACCCCGCCCAGTCGAGCTGGCCCGACCTCGACGAGTCGCAGCGGGCGATGGACGATCTCGTCGGCGCCGGCCCGCACCGCTCGTTCAGGCTGTCCACCAACTACCGCAGCCCCGCCGAGGTGTTCTCGCTGGCCGCGAAGGTCGCGCAGCGCGCCTATCCCGCGGCGGACCTGCCGAACGCCGTGCGCGAGACAGGCATCGAACCGCTCCTGCTGACGACCCCCGAGGGCTCGGTCGCCGACACTGTCGACTCCCTCATCGGCGACCTCGCCGGGCAGGTCGAAGGCACGATCGGCGTCATAGTGCCGCCCTCCCGCCTGAGCGCGCTGGCGTCGGCTGTCACCGGCAGGCCCGGCACCATCGAAGCCGCCGACAGGCTGTCGTTCGTCACGCCGCTCGGCGCCAAGGGCCTCGAGTACGACGCCGTGCTGGTCGTCTCCCCCGACGAGATCGTCGCGGAGTCCCCCGGCGGCGAGCGGGTGCTGTACGTGGCGCTCACGCGTCCCACCCAGCGTCTCGTCACGCTCGACCTCGGCGACCGGCAGGGCGCCTGGCGGGACGCGCTGGCCTGACGCCACCCGGCCGGCCCGCCCGGTAGCGGAGATTGCCCTGAAGGCAAGGGCACTCGGGCGGTGATGGGGCGGCCCGACGCTGCTTGAATAGGCGCATGGGGAGCATCACTGTCGGGCCCGGCCCGCTGCGCCGTGACGAGGTGGTCGCGGTCGCCCGCCACGGAGCGCGGGTCGAACTCGACGAGGCGGCGCGGCGGGCGATCCGCACAGGACGGCGGGCGGTCGACGCGGCGGCGGCGTCTGAGGAGCCCGCGTACGGGATCTCGACGGGCTTCGGCGCCCTGGCGCGACGACACATCCCCGCGTCCCGGCGCACCGACCTGCAGCGCAGCCTGATCCGCTCGCACGCCGCCGGCAACGGCCCCCGCGTCGAGGACGAGGTGGTGCGCGCGCTGATGCTGCTCCGGCTGTCGACGATGGCGACCGGCCATTGCGGGGTGCGGCTGGAGACCGCGGAGGCGTACGTCGGCCTGCTCAACTCGGGCCTCGTCCCCGTCGTGCACGAGTACGGCAGCCTCGGCTGCTCGGGCGACCTGGCGCCGCTCGCACACTGCGCGCTGGCGATCATCGGCGAGGGCGAGGTGGTCGACGGCGGCGTGCTGCGTCCCGCGTCCGAGGCGCTGGCCGACCACGGCCTGGCGCCCGTCACGCTGGCGGAGAAGGAAGGCCTCGCGCTGATCAACGGCACCGAGGGGATGCTGGGCATGCTCGTGCTCGCGCTGGCGGACCTCGAGCTCCTGGCCGACACGGCCGACCTCGCGGCCGCGCTCAGCGTCGAGGGCCAACTGGGCACCGACAGGGTGTTCGCCGCCGACCTGATGGCGCTGCGCCCGCAGCCCGGCCAACTCGTCTCGGCCGCCAACCTGCGCGGCTTCCTCGCCGGCTCCCCGCTCGTCGCCAGCCACCGGCACGGCGACGGCGAGGTGCAGGACGCGTACTCGCTGCGCTGCGCGCCGCAGGTCCACGGCAGCCTGCGCGGAGCCATCGGCTACGCGACCTCCGTCGCCGAGTGCGAGCTGGGCTCGGCGATCGACAACCCGTCGGTGCTCGACGACGGCAGGGTCGAATCCCACGGCAACTTCCACGGCGCCCCGCTCGCCCACGTGCTCGACTTCCTCGCCATCGGCGTCGCGGACGTCGCGTCGATGAGCGAGCGGCGCACCGACAGGTTCCTCGACAGCTCCCGCAGCCGCGGGCTGCCGCCGTTCCTCAGCGACGACCCCGGCGTGGATTCCGGGCTGATGATCGCGCAGTACACCCAGGCCGCGATCGTCTCCGAACTCAAGCGCCTCGCCGTGCCCGCGAGCACCGACTCCATCCCGTCCAGCGCGCTGCAGGAGGATCACGTCTCGATGGGCTGGCACGCGGCCCGCAAGCTGCGCAAGGCGGTGGACGGGCTCCGCCGGGTGCTCGCTGTCGAGATCCTCACGGCGGCCAGGGGCATCGACCTGCGGGCGCCGCTGGCGCCCGGCCCCGCCACCGGCGCGGCGATCGCCAGGCTGCGCGAGCGCGTCAAGGGGCCCGGACCCGACAGGTACCTCGCCCCGGAGATCGACGCCACGGTCGACCTGCTCGCCTCCGGCGAGTTGCTCGCCGCCGCCCTGGCCGCCACCGGCTCACCGACGGCGGACCGAACCGGAGCAGCAGTCGAACCAGCAGCGGAAAGGACCCTTGCATGACCCATCCCCCCGTGCGCGCCCCGCGCGGCGCTGCGCTGACCGCCCGCTCCTGGCAGACCGAGGCTCCGCTCCGCATGCTCATGAACAACCTCGACCCCGAGGTCGCCGAGCGTCCCGAGGACCTCGTCATCTACGGGGGATCGGGGCGGGCTGCGCGGTCGTGGGAAGCCTTCGACGCCATCGTGGCGAGCCTCACCGACCTGCGGGCCGACGAGACCCTGCTCGTGCAGTCTGGCAAGCCCGTCGGGGTCTTCAGGACCCACGAGTGGGCTCCGCGCGTCCTGATCGCCAACTCCAACCTCGTCGGCGACTGGGCGACCTGGCCGGAGTTCCGCCGCCTGGAGTCCCTCGGCCTCACCATGTACGGGCAGATGACCGCCGGGTCGTGGATCTACATCGGGACGCAGGGCATCCTGCAGGGCACCTACGAGACCTTCGGCGCCGTCGCCCGCAAGCGATTCGGCGGGACGCTGGCGGGCACCCTCACGCTCACGGCCGGCTGCGGCGGCATGGGTGGGGCCCAGCCGCTGGCGGTCACCCTCAACGAGGGCGCCGTGCTGATCGTCGACGTCGATGCCGCCCGGCTCGCCAGGCGGGTCGAGCACGGGTACCTCGACGAGTACACCGACGACCACGAGGCCGCCGTCGCCAAGGTGCTCGCCGCGAAGGACGAGCGCCGCGCGCTGTCGGTGGGGCTGGTGGGCAACGCCGCCGAGGTGTTCCCGCGGCTGCTCGCCGAACAGGTGGCGGTCGACGTCGTCACCGACCAGACGTCGGCCCACGACCCGCTGGCCTACCTGCCCCTCGGCATGAGCGTGGACGAGTGGCACTCCGCCGCCGCGGCGGACCCCGAGGGCTTCACCACCCGGGCGCGGGAGTCGATGGCGGCGCACGTCGCGGCCATGGTCGGGTTCGCCGACGCCGGCGCCGAGGTCTTCGACTACGGCAACTCCATCCGCGAGGAGGCACGGCTCGGGGGTTACGACCGCGCCTTCGACTTCCCCGGGTTCGTCCCGGCCTACATCCGGCCGCTGTTCTGCGAGGGCAAGGGCCCGTTCCGCTGGGTCGCGCTCTCGGGCGACCCCGCCGACATCGCCGTCACCGACAAGGCGATCCTCGACCTGTTCCCCGAGGACGACCACCTGCGGCGCTGGATCACCAACGCGTCGGCCAAGGTCCACTTCGAAGGCCTGCCCGCCAGGATCTGTTGGCTCGGCTACGGCGAACGCCACCTCGCGGGGCTGCGGTTCAACGAACTCGTGGCGTCGGGGGCCATCTCGGCGCCGATCGTCATCGGCCGCGACCACCTCGACGCGGGCTCGGTGGCGTCCCCGTACCGCGAGACCGAGGCCATGGCCGACGGTTCGGACGCCATCGCCGACTGGCCGCTGCTGAACGCGCTGCTCAACACCGCCTCGGGAGCGACCTGGGTGTCGATCCACCACGGGGGCGGCGTGGGCATCGGGAGGTCGATCCACGCCGGGCAGGTCGTGGTCGCCGACGGCACCGATCTCGCGGCCGAGAAGATCGCGCGGGTGCTGCTCAACGACCCGGGCACCGGGGTGATGCGGCACGTCGACGCCGGCTACGAACGCGCCAGGCAGGTGGCGCGCGAACGCGGCGTCCGGATCCCGATGGGGCTGTGACGATGGCGACGGCAACCGGCCTGCTGGCCGAGCTCGCGGGAGTCGGCAGCGACCCCGCCGGTGGCTACAGCAGGCTGGCCTGGGAGCGTCCCACGCTGGAACTGCGGGAATGGTTCGCCGCCGAGGCACTCAGGCGCGGCCTCGACCTGCGCGAGGACGGCAACGGCAACCAGTTCGCGTGGTGGGGCGACGGCGGCGGCGCGCTCATGGTCGGCTCGCACCTCGACTCGGTCCGCGGCGGCGGCGCGTTCGACGGGCCCCTCGGGGTGGCGTCGGCCTTCGCCGCCGTGGACGCGCTGCGCGCCGACGGCGTCACCCCTTCCCGTCCGCTCGTCGTGGCGAACTTCACCGACGAGGAGGGCGGCAGGTTCGGGATGGCCTGCGTCGGCTCCAGGCTGGCGACCGGCGCGGTGTCGCGCGACCAGGCGCTCGCGCTGCGGGACGACGACGGCACCACCCTCGCCGAGGCGATGGCGTCGGCGGGGCTGGACCCCGCTGCCGCCGGGGTGGGCGACTGGCTGGCTGACGTGGAGACGTACGTCGAACTCCACGTCGAGCAGGGCAGGAACCTGGTCGAGCAGGGCGCGGCGGTGGGAGTCGCCTCCGCCATCTGGCCGCACGGCCGCTACCGGCTCGACCTCGCGGGCCAGGGCAACCATGCTGGCACCACGGCGATGGCCGACCGGCGCGACCCCATGCTGACCTTCGCCCGGGCGGTGCTGATCGCCACCGACGCCGCCAGGACCGCCGGCCAACGCGCCACCTTCGGCAGGATCCACGTCCATCCCGGCAACACCAACGCGATCCCCGACGCCGTCAGGGCGTGGCTGGACGCCAGGGCCGAGACCGAAGAGGGGCTGGCCGACCTCGTGGACCGCGTCCGCCAGGGCGTCGGTGACGCCGCCGCGGCCGACGGCACGACCGCCGACCTCACCGCCGAGTCCGTCACCTCGGCCGTCGACTTCGACCCCGGACTGCGGCACCGCCTGGCCACCCTGCTCGGCGCCCCGGTGCTGCCGACCGGCGCCGGGCACGATGCCGGCATCCTCGCGGCCGTCATGCCGACGGCGATGCTCTTCGTCAGGAACCCGACGGGCATCTCGCACGCCCCCGACGAGCAGGCGAGCGAGGAGGATTGCGAGGCCGGCGTGGCCGCCCTCGTCCGCGTGATCAGGGAGCTCACATGACACCGGCCTTCGCCAACTGCCATTCGCACGCGTTCCACCGCGCGCTGCGCGGCAGGGCCCCGGGCGGGGACACATTCTGGACGTGGCGCGACGGCATGTACGCGGTCGCCCAGGTGCTCGACCCCGACCTCCACTTCAGGCTCGCCAGGGCCACCTACGCCGAGATGCGGCTGGCGGGTTTCGGGGCAGTCGGCGAGTTCCACTACCTGCACCACGGCCCGGGCGGGATCCCCTATCGGGAGGCCGACGCCATGGCGGAGGGCCTCATCGCCGCCGCCAGGGAGACGGGCCTCAAGCTCTGCCTGCTCGACGCGTGCTACCTGCGGTCGGGCTTCGCCGGCGACGAGCCGTCCCCCGCCCAACGCCGGTTCATCGACGCCGACGCCGTCGCCTGGCGACAGCGGGTCACGGCGCTGGCGGCACGGCACGCGGGCGAGCCGGACGTCGTGATCGGAGCGGCCATCCACTCGGTGCGCGCCGTCGACGAGGGGTCGCTCGCACTCGTCGCCGGGGCGTTGCCGGAGGCGCCGCTGCACGTGCACGTGAGCGAGCAACCGGCGGAGAACGAGGACTGCCTGGCGGCGACAGGCAGGACACCTGTGAAGCTGCTCGACGACGCGGGCGTCTGGCGGCCCGGGACGACGGCCGTCCACGCCACGCACCTCACCGCCGACGACGTGGAGATCCTGGGGTCGTCCGGCTGCTTCGTCTGCTTCTGCCCGACGACCGAGGCCGAACTGGCCGACGGCATCGGCCCGAGCGTGGCGCTGCGGCAGGCTGGAGCGCGGATCACGCTCGGCTCCGACTCGCAGGCAGTCATCGACGGCTTCGCCGAGGCCCGTGCGCTCGCCCTGCACGAACGGCTGGCCTCCGGCACCAGGGAGGGCTGGGACGCCGACCGGCTCTGGCGGGCCGCCACGACCGACGGCGCCGCCTCGCTCGGCTTCGACGACCTCGGGCGGTTCGACCTCGCGCCGTCGGTCAGGACGGCGGGGGCTGCCGAGCCGCTGTGGACAGCATCGGCGTCGGACGTCGTCCCGCCCGCCGACCTCGACCCTGCCGAGGTGCGCGCCGACCTCGACGCGGTGATCGGCGAGGTCTGGGGCAGGCTGTGAGCACCGCGTACACCAACATCGGCGAGCTCGTCACCTGGGACGAGGAGGTGCCGGTCAGGAACCGCGCGGCCCTCGTCGTCGAGGGGGGCAGGGTCGCCTGGACGGGCGCCGACGACGACGTGCCGCCCACCGACGAGGCGATCGACGTCGGCGGCCGGGCCGTCGTCCCCGGCTTCGTCGACTCCCACACCCACCTGGTGTTCGCCGGGGACAGGGCGGGCGAGTTCGAGGCGAGGATGGCCGGAGCGCGCTATTCCGCGGGTGGGATCAGGTCGACGGTGGGCGCCACCCGCGCGGCCTCGGACGCAGACCTGCGGGAAGCGCTGGCGGCGAGGCTCGCCGAGCTCCGCCGCCAGGGCACCACCACCGTGGAGATCAAGGGCGGCTACAGCCTCGACGCCGACGGGGAGGCACGCCTGCTGCGGCTGGCCCGCGCTGTGACTCCCGACACCACCTTCCTCGGCGCCCACGTGGTCCCCGAGGGCTGGGACGCCGACGACTACGTCGCGCTCGTCACCGGCGACATGCTCGCCGCCTGCGCGCCCCACTCGCGCTGGGTGGACGTGTTCTGCGAGCGCGGGGCCTTCGACGCCGACCAGTCCCGCGAGGTCCTGCTGGCAGGCATGGCGGCAGGGCTGGAGCCGCGCGTCCACGCCAATCAACTGGGGCACGGCCCTGGAGTGCAGCTCGCCTGCGAGCTGGGCGCCGCGGCCGCGGACCACTGCACCTACCTCAGTGACGCCGACGTCGCGGCGCTGGCCGACACCGGGGTCGTGGCCGGCCTGCTGCCGGGGGTCGAGTTCTCCATCAGGCACCCCTACCCCGACGGCCGCAGGCTGCTCGACGCGGGGGTGCGCGTGGCGCTGGCGACCGACTGCAACCCCGGCACGTCCTTCACCTCGTCGATGCCGTTCTGCATCGCGCTGGCGGTCAGGGAACTGCACCTGACGCCACGGGAGGCGCTGTTCGCCGCCACCCAGGGCGGTGCCTGGTCACTGCGCCGCGAGGACGTCGGCCACCTGCGCGTCGGGGCGGCCGCCGACCTGGTGATCCTCGACGCCCCCAGCCACGTCCACCTCAGCTACCGCCCGGGAGTGCCCCTCGTCGCCCAGGTCGCCCGGGCGTCCTGAGCGTCGCGAGCCGCCCGGCGCCGCGCCGGACGTCCCCCCGGCGCCCGGCCCGCTTCGCCTATGGTTGCGCTCGTGCCAGCCGAATCGCCGACCATCGCCGAACTGCTCGCCCGGGGCGATCATCCGACGATGTCGTTCGAGTTCTTCCCGCCGAAGGACGACGCCGGCCAACTCCAGCTCGCCCAGACCGCCCGCGACCTCGGGCCGCTCTCCCCCGACTTCGTGTCGGTCACCTACGGCGCCTCCGGCTCCACGCGCAGCAGGACCATCGACGCGACCCGCTTCCTGAACGCGCAGACAGGCCTGCGCGTCATGGGGCACCTCACCTGCGTCGGCCAGTCGGTGGCCGAGGTCACCGGGGCTGTCGAGGCCTACGCCGAGGTCGGGATCAGGCACATCCTGGCGGTCCGCGGCGACCCGCCCGGGGGCCCCACTGCACCCTGGCAGCGCCACCCCGAAGGGCTCGACAACGCCACCGACCTCGTCAGGCTCGTGAAGGCGGCCGGCGACTTCTGTGTCGGCGTCGCGGCGTTCCCCGACGCCCATCCCGAGCACTCGGACGTCGACCTCGACGCGCGCATCCTCGCCGAGAAGGAACAGGCGGGCGCCGAGTTCGCCATCACGCAGCTCTTCTTCGACCCCGACTCCTACTTCAGGCTTGTCGAGCGGGTGCGGGCGGCGGGCTGCGGGCTCCCGATCATCGCCGGCATCCAGCCGGTGACCAACGTCGCCCAGATCGAACGGTTCGCCACGCTCTCGGGTGCTGACCTGCCGGCGCCCGTGGTGAACGCGCTGCGCGAGGTGGCGGACGACCCGGCGGCGGTGCGTCGGGTCGGCGTGCGGATCGCCACCGAGCTGTGCGACAGGCTGCTCGCGGGCGGCGCCCCCGGGTTGCAGTTCTTCACGCTCAACAGGTCCACCGCCACCGCGGAGATCCTCGCCAACCTGCGTCTCATCCCGCCGCATCACGACGCCCCCGCCGCGACGGTCAGGGCAGGGGGCGGCCAGTAGGCTGGCGGTCGTGCTCACCCTCGTCCCGTCGGATCCCGTCTCGCAGGACCTGCGTTCGGCGGTGGCCGCCGAACTCGACACCTTCCTCGCCGCCAAGCGCTCGCTGCTGACGGCCATCGCACCCTCGCTGGCGCAGCTGGGCGAGCTCGCCGCCGGGTTCACCAGCGGCGGCAAGCGGCTGCGTCCCGCGTTCTGCGTGTGGGGCTACCTCGCCGTCGCCGAGCCGGGCCCGCATCTCGGTCACCTGCTGAAGGCCGCCGCCAGCCTCGACCTGCTGCACGTCAGCGCGCTGGTCCACGACGACGTCATGGACGCCTCCGACACCCGCCGCGGCCAGCCCGCCGCCCACGTCCAGTTCGCCGCCGGGCACGCGGGCCAGCGACTGCGCGGCGACGCCGCGGGCTTCGGCAGGGCCGGTGCGATCCTGCTCGGCGACCTGCTGCTGGTGTGGTCGCAGGAGCTGTTCTCGACCAGCGGCTTCGGCGCCGACGTGATAGCGCGGGCGAATCCCGTCCTCGAAGCGATGCGCACCGAGGTCACCGCCGGACAATTCCTCGACGTGCTCGCCCAGGCCAGGCAGGCGGCGGACGCCAGGACGGCTCCCGCCGACGTCATGGACGAGGTCCGCAGGGTGGTCGAGTACAAGACCGCCAGGTACACGGTCGTGCGGCCGCTCCAACTGGGGGCCTCGCTGGCCGGGGGCTCAGCCGCGGCGCTCGAGGCGCTGGGCGCCTACGGCTCGGCGGTGGGCAGGGCCTTCCAGCTCCGCGACGACGTGCTGGGCGTCTTCGGGGACGCCGAGGTCACGGGGAAGCCCGCCGGCGACGACCTCAGGGAGGGCAAGCTCACCGCATTGCTCGCGCAGGCCCTCAGGTTGTCCGACGACGCCGCCGCCGGCGAACTGACGCGGCTCGTGGCCGGCGGCAGCCTCGGCGAGGACGACATCGCCCGGGCGAGACAACTCATCACAGGGTCCGGGGCGCTGCAGGCTGTCGAGGACGAGATCGCCGTCGCCACCTCCGACGCGATAGCCGGCCTCGAGGCGGCTCCGCTGCGCGACGAGGCGAAGGTCGCGCTCGCGGGTCTCGCACGGGCAGCCGCCGAACGCACGAGCTAGGAACCCTCGCGTCAGTGCTCGGCGGGCGGGGCGAACGCCCCGAACGTGACGGCCGCCATGCCGGGGTCGTCGTTCCAGGCCGACACCAGTCGCTGCTTGAGGGTGGCAGCAGCGGCGGCAGGCTCGCTCGCCAGGGTGATGGCGCTCGAGACGGCGACCCGCCGGGCTCCGGCCTCGAGGACGTCGTCGACATTGGCTGACGTGATGCCGCCCACGGCGAACCACGGCTTGCTGTCGGGGTCCTGCTGCGGGGCCCTGGCCGCCGCGTAGCTCACCAGGTCGACGCCACCGCCGAGGTGCAGCGCGCTCATCACCGGGCCGATCATGAGGTAGTCGACGTCGGGGTCGGCCAGGGCTGCCTCCACCTCGCGGCGGGAGTGGCAGGACCTGCCGATGAGGGCGTGCTCGGGAAGTCCTCGCCGGGCTTGCGACGGCGCCGTCCCCCGCTCGGAGAGTTGCAGCAGGTCGGCTCCCGCGTCGCTCATGACCTCGGGAGCGTCGTACGCCGCCAGCAGGGCGCGATGCCGTGCCGAGGCCTTCCGCACGCTCCTGAACCCGTCGGTGAGCTCCGCCGGGTCGGCAGCCGGGTCGCGCAGTTGGACGACGTCCACACCGCCCGCGAGGGCTTCTTCCACGAAATCGACGAGGTCTGCCTGCTCGTGCCGCAGGTCGGTGATGAGCAGCAGGCGTGCCAGCCGCAGCCGCGTCGCAGTTCCCAACAGAACCGTCATCTCCCCAGCGTAGACGACCCGCTCCGGCTCGGGGCATCCCCCGGGCCATCGGGCAGGCCGGCCGCGAGGACGGGCCGCTCGCGGGCGAGGAATGGGGAAATGCGGGGACGGCGGGTCTGTTCGCCGATCGCTGTGAGGCAACCTACAATCGATCCCGCAGGTCTGGACGGCCTCCTTCCCCGACTTGTCCGGAGCCGAAGTTGACGACTATGAGCAGCAGCGATGTCCTCGTTGGCCGCGTCCTGGACGGCCGGTACGAGATCGTTCGCAAGCTCGCGCGCGGTGGCATGGCCACCGTCTACGTCGCGACCGACAGGCGGCTCACCCGTACCGTCGCCGTGAAGGTGATGCACGAGAGCCTCGGCGGGGACGCCGAATTCGTCACCCGCTTCGACAGGGAGGCCAGGGCTGCGGCCCGGCTCTCGCACCCCAACGTCGTCTCCGTGTTCGACCAGGGCATGGACGGCGGGCGCCCCTACATCGTCATGGAGTACGTCGAAGGCTCGACGTTGCGCCACCTCATCACCCGTGAGGCTCCGATGGAGCCGTCGCGCGCCCTCGACCTGCTGCTGCCCGTCATCAACGCCGTGGCAGCTGCCCACGAGGCGGGCATCATCCACCGCGACCTGAAGCCCGAAAACGTCCTGATCTCCGACCGCGGCCAGACCAAGGTCGCCGACTTCGGGCTCGCCCGGGCGGTCACGGCGGCGACCGCGACCCAGACGGGGACGCTCATCGGCACCGTCTCCTACATCGCTCCCGAGCTCGTCACGACGGGCAAGGGCGACGCCAGGGTGGACGTGTACGCGCTGGGCGTCGTGCTGTTCGAGATGCTGACGGGACGCAAGCCCCACACCGGCGACACCCCCATCCAAGTGGCGTACAGCCACGTGCACAACGAGATCCCGTCGCCGTCGTCCCAGCTCTCCGGGGGCAGCGGCAGGTCGGGCATCCCGGGTTACCTCGACGCGCTGGTCACCAGCGCCGCCGCGCGCGATCCGCGCAACCGTCCGATGGACGCCGGCGTCCTGCTCGACCATGCCAGACAGGCACGCCAGGCGCTGGCGCGGGGCGTGACCGGCGATCCGGCGCTCACGGCGCGGATGCGCACCACGAGCCTGGACTCGTCCAACCAGATCACCGAACCCGTGCCCGCCGTCGCACCGCTGAGCCCCGTCCCGCAGGTCGACAGGACGGCGACGCTGCGGTTCACTCCCTCGACGCCCGTGAGCCCCGGCCAACCGCCGGTCGCCGACGGCATGCCCTACTACGACGACGTCGTCGTGGACGCTCCCTCGCCCACCGTGAAGCGGCTGCAACAGCGACAGCTCAAGCGGCGCCGTCGCGGCGTCGTCCTGCTCGTGCTGCTGCTGGTGCTCGCCGCCGTCGTCGGCACCGGCGCCTGGTGGATGTTCCAGGGCAGGTTCGTCGACACCCCGAAGTTCGCCGAACTGACCCAGGCCAAGGCCGAGGCCCTCGCCAAGCAGAACGGCCTCGCCATCACCTTCGACTCCGACTACTCCGAGACTGTCCAGGCCGGGCTGGTGATCCGCACCAACCCCGTGACAGGTGCGCCGATCGTCAGGGGCGGCACCGTCGTGGCGTACCTCTCCAAGGGCCCCGAGCGCTACCCGGTGCCCGCGCTCGCCGGGCTGACCCTCGACAAGGCGAAGGCGGCGCTGGCCGAGAACCACCTCGCCACGGGCGACGTGACCGAGGCCTACAGCGACACAGTCAAGAAGGGCGTCGTCATCAGCGCGTCGCTGAAGGAGGGCGACCAGGTCAAGCGGGACACCCCGGTGGACCTCCAGCTCTCGAAGGGCCGCGCGCCCGTCGACGTCACCGACTACACGGGCAAGCCGTTCGCCGACGCCAAGGCTCACTACGAGGACGCGGGGCTGAAGGTGAAGCTGGCCCAGGAGAAGTTCGACGGCAAGGTGGCAGCCGGCTCAGTGATCTCCCAGAACCCCGCGAAGGGCAAGCTCTACCGCGGCGACACCGTCAGCTTCATCGTGTCCAAGGGCCCCGAGATGGTCAAGGTGCCCTACGTCCGCTGGATGAGCGTCGAGAAGGCGACCAAGACGATGGAGAAGGCGGGCTTCAAGGTCAAGGTGACCTACATCTCGACGCTGTTCAACGTGGTCGCCTACACCAGCCCCGACAAGGACGCCCTGGCCCCGAAGGGGTCGACTGTCACCCTCTACGTCGGCTGAGGGGCTCTCAGCTCCCCGGCGTCCACGCCTTGCCGTCGCGCAGGTCGACGAGCTCGGACGGACCCATCTCGCCGAGCCTGGTGAACGCCAGCGACCAGCCCCTCGGGCCCAGCAGTTGCTCGTGGATCAGGAAGCCCTGCGGGGCTCCGACGGCCCTCACGAAGTCGATCGTCTCCTTCATCGCCGCCCACGGACCGTAGGCCGGGACGGCGAGCACGTCCACGCCCAGCGGGATCGCCGACAGGCTGTCGCCAGGGTGGAAGAAGGTCGGTTCGCCGACCGCGCCGAACACGAGGCCCACGTTGCCGATCCGCGGGATGTCCTGGTGGATCACCGCGTGCAGCCCGCCCACCGCCGCCACATGGATGCCCTCCCCCAGGTCGACCTCGGTGTCGGCGGCCAGCACCTTGGCGCCGGGCAGCTCGACGGTGTCGAGGACCTGGGGCTCGACGTACACGGCGGCCGAGGGATTCGCCGCCAGCAGCGCGGGGACGTGCTCGGGGTCGATGTGGTCCGGGTGGAGGTGGGTCACCAGCACGGCGTCGAGATCGGTGAGCCCGTGCCAGGCGTCGGAGAAGTTGCCGGGGTCGACGAGGATCCGCCGTCCCGCCAACTCGACGAGCACCGCCGAATGCCCAAGATGTGTCAGCTCCATGGACCGAGCCTAGTGTCCCCCGCCACGGGCGGGTCCGGCGTGCACCGGCCGCGGCGCCAGTGACGACCGCCGCTCGCTGGACGACAGCTCGCTAGACGACAGCCGGCTGGCCGTCGGCCTCGGGCGGCGAGAGCCGCTGGATCGCGTAGTCCATCGCGAGGTGGTAGCCGTGCGTGCCGAAGCCGAACAGCACGCCGGTCGCCAGTTCTGAGAGGTAGGAGTGCTTCCTGAACTCCTCGCGGGCGTGGATGTTCGAGATGTGCACCTCGACGAACGGGACGGGAATCGCGGCGAACGCGTCGCGCAGCGCTATCGAGGTGTGGGTGAACGCTCCGGGGTTGATGATGATGAACCGCGTGCCGTCGCCGGCCGCCTCGTGCAGGCGATCGATGATCGCCCCTTCGTGGTTGCTCTGGAAGGTGTCGACAGACAGTCCGGCCGCCGCACCCTGAGC
>JAEWIK010000125.1 GCA_023387135.1 Actinomycetes bacterium
GGTCTGAGTCAGGTAGCTGTACTCGTCGCCGTCTTCGAGCATGCGCACCGGCAGCAGGTCGAGCAGGCCGGTCGCAGGCTTCGCCATCGTCACAGGGCTGGTCAGCGTCCGCGCGGTGGTGACCGTCGAGCCGGTGGCGATCAGCGCCTTGATGTGGAACCCGCCGCGATCGACCATGTTGGCCTTCACCTGTCGGGCGAGGCCCTTGAACGAGAGCACCTGACCGGCCTTCACATCGCCGGTGCCGCGCGTCCGGTCGTCGGACAGCGCGCCGAGCTGCCTGAACAGCTCGTCAGACTTCTCGATCTCCTTGAGCTTGGCCTTGGCCTCCTCGGCCTTCGCCATCTCGGCATCGAACGCCTTCATCTCGGCGTCGGTCAGGTGGACGCGGCCGTCGTCCTTGGCCTTCTGCGCGATAGCGCGGGCGGCCTTCAGCGAGGTCTCCAGTATCTTCTTGTAGTCCATGAGAGTTTTCTCCTTTGGGTATGCGAGCCCACACCGAGCCGGAACGGCCGGTCGGCACGCGAGTGATTTGGGATACGAAACCGGGAGACGGACGCCTGCACCACACCCAAAGGTGTGACGCCGAAAGCTGGCACTCGACCGCGTTTCGTCAGCCACGGAGAACACCGTTCCCGCTGCCGGGCGGTTCCTTTGCATTGGCCCCTATGGGCTCCTTTGCATTGACCGCTGGTGTGGCTGTCTTGCGTGTAATGGCGGCTAGCGGGCCTTGACCTTTCGGTTCCTCGGCTGGCTGCGAGCCATTACCCATCCATCATGCATCATTTCCCCCACGGGTTGTCAATAGGCGATATTCGACCCGAGCCGCCCGCGATATCCCTATGCTGGACGCTCGACGTTGTCTGCTGAGCGCCTTTTGGGTCGCCCCTCGGGGTTTATACCGGGGGCAACGTGCTGGGCCGTCAAAATCGCTGCTGGCGTTCGGCGAGCTTGCGGCGTCGCACGGCGTCCTGCTGCTCGCGCCTGCGATCACGGGTAGCACGCCGCATCCGGTGACGCGGCCAGTTCGGACCTCGGCTCATTTCTTCTCGATCCTCTCCGCGCACGGGATGCACACCGGCCGGTTGTCCGCCGTCCACTCCTGAGCGTGCTTGTCTCGGCACTCGGCGCACCGGAAGTCTGTGGTCTTCATCGCCACACCGGCCGGAACGGCGCTATCGGCGTGAAGCGCTGGCTCTCGTCCGGAGCTTCCTCGTCTTCATCCGGCGGTAGCACGACGTCCACCAGTTCGCGGTCCTCGTCGTCGGTGTCGGCCTCGCGCTTCTTCTTCTTACTCATGGTTGGTCCCCTTCGTTGTCGAACTTCCGGTGGCACGGTTTGCACATCGGCTGGTAATGCTCAGGGTCGAGGCTGTACGGGCGCCCCCAGTCGTCCGTCCGCTCGTTGGGGTCTTCGTGGTCGTAGGCCCAGTGCTTAGCCTGCGAGCCGCACGCCGCGCACCAGTAGTCGGAGGCGAGGCCACGCTTCCGCTTGACCGCGCGATGGGCGTCCGCGTAGCTCCTGATGCTCCGCGTCTTGTGATAGTGCTGCTGGCAAAGGCCCAGCGCGTGGTATGGCTTTCCGCAACCGGAGACCGCGCAGACCCGCCCTTTCTGGTGAAGCTGGACCGGAATATCGGCCTGGACACTGCCGTGCTTCTTCAGCCGCTTGCGGTGTGCGGTGCATAGGCCCTTCCCGCCAGCAGGCCGCCCGCAGTCTTTGACTGTGCAAGACATAACTGCCTCCTTCCATTTACCTCACGCAGGCGTTGGGATAAAAACTCTTTGGAGCCCTCTGGTACTCAGATCGTTACCGACCCGGGGACCTAGACAACGGTTCGAGCGATCCGAACCCCTTACGGGTCACCGAGCCGTTCCGTTGAACCAGTCGGCCTCGCCGTAAGCGACGTACCGCATGAAGTCCAGCCAATCCGTCAACGCGAGGTCGTCACCCAGCGTCTCCATCAGCGCGGCTGTCTCCCGAGTCAAGCTGCTCAACGTCCGCACCGAGTCGACGCTGATCGACCGGATTGGCTCATGGACGCGGATACAGGCTCGGTGATGCGCCATCCACCGCGGCTTGAGCGGCGGCCGTCCGACTCTGCCTGCCTTGACCCACACCCCAAGCTCGCGCTTGTAGTCGCGGACGTCGGTCAAGTCCAGCCAGAGAAAGCCACGCTTGCCGCTGGTGATCGGCTTCTTGCATTTTTCGCAGACGTACTCCAGCTGGGCGGTCATTCCACACCCCCCGTGGGGTCGTCGCTGAGCCGCAGCATTGGGTTGCTCTCGCCGTACTCGGCGGTCGTGCAAGCTCGGCACAGCTTGGCGATCAGCATGAGGCTCGGGAAGCCCTGGCGGTTGCTGCGTAGCTCGGACATGACCTTGAAGACGCGGTCGCCGTCCGGCTCGCCCATCGGCGCGACGTAAGTGCGGCATCGGTCGCACGTCCGGTCCTCGCGATCACCTGGCTCCGACTTGTTGACCAGATGCGTGGCGATGTAGTCCACACCATCCGGCGTCTTGACTATCTGACCGTCGTAGTTCGGCCAAGTCCGCGAGAGCTCGGCAGCTCGCTTCTGAATCGCGCTGTTCATCCAAGCGCTGTACTCATGCCCACGGGCAACGTGGGTCGGCGTTCCTGCATCCTTCATTTCTAGTCTCCGTTCTTCATGCGCGCGTACGCGCGTGTGTGACTGAGTTGTTATGTTGGTTATGTTGTTACGTTCTTCTAAACACACACAACAGATTTCCGGATCAGCAATGCGTCGAAACATAACAACATAACCAACATAACGATGTAGTTAGCACGTATTCACCGGCTCGAATCACCCCCTGCAGCGTTCAACGGGCGCATGTAGACGCCGCGACGCACGCGCTCGATATAGCCGTCGTCAGCCAGGCGGCTGAGATACACGCGCACGTTTCTGACGTCAAGGCCAGTCATTGAGACCACGTCACCAGCTCCGTACTCCACGTTCGGCTGGATCACGTCGTACACGGCGCGTTCCTCGCCGCTCAGAGCGAGGTTCTGCTGGACGTCACGGGCGCTGCTGCTGGCTTCCTCGAAGTCCTTGCCGCCGAGCAGCCATGCGCCTGTGTCGGCGCGCTCAAGCCGGATCACGAAGTCGTTGAGGTCGCGGCCGGTGCCCATCAGCAGGCCTTCCTTGGCGCCTCGCTTGCCTTCGAGCCGGATCGTGAAGTCCGCCGCACCGTTGAGCCCTTGCGACCCGAGCGTCCCGTCCATCCAGTCGTCGGACTTCATCTTCCGGGTGTGGTGAACGATCAGCACTGACGAGCCCGGATACTGCTTCGCCAGCGAGTGCCACTGGCCGGCGACGCGGTAGTCGAACTCGTACGTCGACTCGTTCCGGCCCCTCGATGCGCGCGAGCCCTTGCGGAACGTGTCCACGATCACCAGCGGCTTGAGGTGGCCGAACTGCGACAGCCAGGCAGCGGCGTGGTTCAGCGCGTCCTCTTCAATCTCGGTCAGATACATGAACTGCTCACCGAGCGCGTCACGGAAGCCCATTTCCTTGGCGCGTGACTGGACCCGCCGGTCGCTGTCTTCGAGCGCCAGCAGAAACACGGGACGACGCTTGGTGCCAGGGATGCTCAGGAACGGCATGCCGATGCCGACGGACAGCGCGAGCTGGAGCGTCAGGTAGGACTTGCCGATCTTCGGTGGGCCGATCAGCAGGCCGCACCCTTCCGGCAGAATGTGCGGCACCATCATCTGAAGGTCCGGGATCTTCTGTCTGACCAGCCACGCGCCAGTCTTCATGCCCGCCAGCAGCTGGCCGACGCGTTCCTCGGGCCCCACCTCCAGAGGCGCGCTGTCGTCACGCTTCGTCTCGGACGGCCCAATAACTCTCGGTGTGGCCTTGCCCCGCATCCTCGCGTCACGCGCGAGCAGGTGTTCTATGTAGTCGTTCTCGTTCACGGCCGCCACCACTCCCGCTGTCCGAGCCGCAAGGCTTCACGTCGGTCTGCCCTGTATTCCTCGTGGCCCATGAGCCCGCGTGGCCGCATGGGCACGTTCCGGAACACGTCGGCAGCCCAGAGAATGTCCGGCTTGTCTGCATGTATCCGGCTGAAATCGATAATGCGCGGTGTCGCCTGGGCGTTTGTATTCATCGAACACCCCGCGTATGATGATTGGCACGATTTCCTTCCAGAAATCTCCTTTCAGCAGTGCCCCGGCTCTGGACAACTTCACTACGTGGAGATGCCGGGGCACTGTGGAGAGCACGCCGGATAGCCGCCTTGGCAGAGTCGGGAATCGGTGGAGCCGCGCGCACCAGCGCCTCAATGGCCCGCTTCTCTTGGCGCGTCATTCCGACACCGCCTTACGGGCAGCCTGCGCGGCACGACCACGCACACGGCAGTTCTTTCGCGCGGATTTCGTGTCCGGATGCTCGCACTCGGAATGGTCGAACGGATGCTTGGCCGAGGCGCTGATCCGTTGACGCCAAGCGTCACGTTCCTCAGGTGTTAGGCTGGCGAACCAGTCTTGGGAAGCCATAGCGATACCTCTTTCGAGATACCGCTTTCTGTTCAGCCCATATGGCGGTGTAGTGGCACGATGCGCCGTTGAATCCCCGGCCACCGAGTCTTGCGAGGATGACGACTCATCTCGGTGCGCTCACTCGGCTTCATGGTCATCTCCGCCGAGGGTATTGCGTGTTGCTGGTTGTTCAGGGATCGAACGTGTCAACGATAGCTCGACCCAGCTCCGTTCCAAAACGGGGGGAGGCCTGAAAGCGGCATAACCCGTAGTCGCACCGGCTCCGCACAATGACGCATCGCCCACTGCAGATGTGTCGAGCCGGACGGCTGTGCCCTCCTGTGACGGCCCAGATGGGGCACCCTCGGCAGTCACACATGGGGCAGGGCGCGAGGCGGCCTAACCCGGCAAGCAATCCCGCTCAGATGGGAGGTCAGCCGCGCCACTCGACCTGCACGGTGTCGGGGTTGACGCCGCGGACGCCGTTGTCCCAGACGTAGGCTTGCTCCTTAGTGCCGGGCGCGACGAGGCGGACGACCATCAGCGCGTCAATGACGGAGCGCTGTGCGTCGAGCGTGAACGACTCCCACACCTTCCGCACGTCACGGGCCGACACAAGCCGCGTCAGCGCCTCGGGCTGGTGCGCCGGCATGGCGTCCTCGATTGCCTGCAGCCGAGCCTCGGCGCGTTGCGTGCCAGCCAGAAGCTGCGACCGGCTGATGAGGCCGTCAGCGAACGCCGCGCCCAGCTCGTCCATGCGGGTGTGGATCGCCGCCGCCTCGCGACGCAAGCTGTCAACGTCGACCTCGGGTGTGGACGGTACGAGGGTCGTGGCCGCGTCGGGCTGCGTCAGTCGAGCCAGGACGAGGTTCGTCACGTAGCGGTCCACCGGCTCAGCCATGCGGTAGACGTGGCCCGCCTTGCTCGAGCATCGATACCGAGCCTCGCCCTTGCGCTTGCCGCCTGACTGGATCGGCATGTCGCAGGCCGCGCAACGGGCCACACCCGACAGCAGTAGCTGGGAGTAGTGCGTCGGCGTCGTCCGTCGGGCTGGGTTGTTCAGGATCGCTTGCACGGCCCACCACGTATCCCTATCGACCACACCCGGCCATTCCGTCTCCACCGGCTCGCCTGCATCGTCCCGCACGATCTCATCGAGGTAGGTCCGCATTCCTGCCAGCCGCGCGGTGCGCACGGTGCGGCTCACCGTCGCGCCGTCCCACGGTCGATCCTTCTGGGGGCCGTACAGGCCGCGTGCGTTCCAGAGCCGCGCCACCTCGCGCAATGAGCCACCATCGAGCAGCAGCGCGAACGCCTCACGGATCGCGTCGGCTTCCTCGGGCCGCGGCGTCACACCGTCCGGCTCATAGCCGAAGCAGCGATGGGTGCCGAAGAACCTGCCGTCCTGCGCTCGCTGGAGATTGGCCCGCTTCTGCCGCTCGCCCTTCTGCTCGGACTCGTATTGAGCCACAGCGCCAAGCTGACGCGCGATCATGCGGCCCGATGGTGTGGTCAGATCAAGCCGGTCCTCTGCGCTCACCGTGTACGTCGGCACACCCCGCTTTTCGCCACAAACAGCGATGTAGCCCTCAAGGTCCGCCATACGCCTATATAGGCGGTCGGTGTGCCAGACGATCACGGCGTCAACCTCACCAGCCTTGATGGCGGTGAGCATCGCCTGATACTGCGGGCGTGCCTTCTTCTTGTACGCGGACACGTCGTTGTCCGTGAACACACGCACCACGTCAAAGCCGAGAGCCGATGCCTTGGCTCGGCAGTCTGCTTCCTGACGGCCCACACCAGCCGCCTCGCCTGTGCGGTCCCGAGAGATGCGCGTGTAGATCGCTGCGCGTTTCGTCATAGGCATAATCTTACGATGCACGTACCGGTGACCATCGCCTCGAACATGGCGCCCGCCTCGCCGCCACGGACCTCGCCGACGATGAGACGGGTCAGGTTCTGCCGCAGCGCTTCCGGGATCAGGTCGGCGACCGTGTACTCGCCCACCCTCCTGCCGTGCTGGGTCTCACCCATGCCTGCCCTCGCCTGCAGCGCGAGGATGCCCTTCCGCGCGGGCTGCAGATGGGTCAGCAACTCGTAGTCGGTCTCCAGGGTCCCGAATCGCTCGCCGTCGGGAATCGCCGCGATGAGCGCCCTCAGCAGGGTCGTCTTGCCGGCGCCCTGGCCGCCCGAGATCACCACCGACGTGCGGGCCAGCACCGCAGCGTGCAGGAAGCGTCCGAGCTCCGGTGGCACCATGCGGCTGCCGACGAGGTCGTGCAGCGTCACCTCCGTCAGCAGGTGCTGGCGGATGGTCACCGCCGGACGGTAGCTGAGGCCGAACCCGATCGCGTGCAGGCGGAACCTGTCTCCCAGCGCGAGGGTCATCGTCGGGTGCGCGTCGTCGAACGGACGGGGAGGCACCGCCGACTCGCCGAGGAACCTGATCGCCTCCACGAGTTCCTCGTCGGTGTCGGCGACCGGCGGATGGTCGACCCGCCGTCCGTCGGAGAACTGGACGACGACGGAGTCGCAGCCGTGGAGTTCGACGTTCTCGGCCTCGGGCAACTCGAACAACGGCTGCAGCCTGCCGTAGCCGAACACCGCGTCCTCCACTGCCGCGGCGTAGGCACGCTCGGTCTCGAGTTCCCACAGCGCCTCGCCGCTCGCGCCGAGGTGGGCCACGTGGGCGGCGACTGTCGAGTCGATCACCGAGCGCCCGAGCAGCTTCCTGTCGACGGCGTTCAGCCGCCGCCCGTGCTCGTGCTCCCAACCGGCGGCCCGCCGGGAGATCTCCTCCGAGGCACGCCTGCGCAGGGTGACGACGAGGCCCCAGTCGATCGTCGGCGGTGGGAGCGCGAGCCGTGGCGAGAGCCTGAGCTGTTCCCTGCTGAAGGTCGAGGGCACTCCGGCGCTCTCCAGCAGCGCCACGTCGGCGAGCCGCTTCATGCCGGGACACCGATCAGCCTGCGCCGGGCGTCGTTCGACTCCCCCACTGCCGCGGCGAGTCTCCTGAGCCCGTCGAGATGACCGGCGAAGCTCCGCCTCCTCGTCGCCCCTTCGGAGAGCACCGCGGCGTCCGCCGGCGCCCAGCGCACGGTGTCGACGGCGTCGACGCCGAACTGGGAGGCGATCTCCCGCGCGCCGTAAGGCCTGCCGGGCCCCACGACGACGATCCGCAGCCGCTCGGCGGGCACCGCCGCCGTCACCAGCGGGAGGTGGAGGCGCAGCGCGGCCAGGCCGACCAGGGACGAGCCGGTCACCAGGAGCACCACCGCCTCGCCGGCGACCGCCGCGGGGAGCCCCCTGGGAGCCAGCCGGCCGAGATCGACGAGGACGTCCCCCGGCGTCTCCGCCAACGCCGCCACGAAGTCCTGCCACACCGGCGCGAACAACTCCGCCATGCCCGGATGCGCGAACCCCGGAAGGAATCGCTGGTCCCGTCCCACGGAGGCACCGAGCGGGAGCGTCGCGTCGTCGATGGCCGGAGCCAGCTGCCTGTGCTCGCGGTGGGCCGAGAGCACCTGCCACAGGCCCTTGCCCAGCGGGTCCTCCCCGCCGAGGAAGCCGGCGAGCACCGACTGGGTGGGATGCGGGTCGGCGTCGACCAGCAGGACGGGCCCGGGCCAGGCGAGGGCGAGCCCGAGGGCCGTGGTCGTCACGCCCGGGGAATGGCCGGCCGACACCAGCGCCACCACGCTCACGGCGGGCCTCCCGCCTGCCGCACCAGGACGAGTTCGTCGGCGGCGGCCAGCCGGGCGACCTCGACCGCCGCGCCCACCGGGACCGTCACGTCGACCAGGGTCGAGCCGTCGGGGAGGGCGGACGGGACGGAGGCGGTCACAGCCTCTCTGGTGGCGTCCGCGGGCGACGCGTCGGCCGACACCGCCACGAGCAGCACCGGGGTCGCCGGCGGGAGTTCGGTGGCGGGCAGCCTGCCCGGGCCCAGCCGCAGCCCCACGCGCACGGCCCCCCGGTCGACCACGGGCGCCCCGAAACCGCCTCGCGTGAGCAGCGAGCCCTGCGCGAGGTCGACCAGAGCCGTCCGCCCGACGACGTCGCCGAGCAGGTCCGCCGGGACGGTGTCGAGCCCCGGGCCGCTGGCGAGCGCGATGTCACCGAGGTCGGCGGCCGTGATCACCTGGTCGCGATAGACGGTGCGGCGCAGCACCACCACCGAGTCGGTGTCGGTGAGGCTGGTGTAGAGCACCGCCGCGCCCAGGCCGCCCAGGCAGCTCGCCAGCACCCCTGCCGTGATGAGCCGCACGTTGCGGCGCGCACGGAACCTCGCCGCCGGCGTCGCGTCCGCCACTGTCCCCTCCTCGTCCGATGGTGGCAAGCACCTTAGGAAGCTCGCCCGTCCCGCGGCCGCCGGGTGCTCGAACCTGTGGACGACGGCAGCCTGTGGACGACGACCCCGCCGCGCCGCCGTCGAACTCCCGCGCGAGGCGGTGCAGAGCGTGTCGCGCGCGGAGCGCCGCGTTACTATCGCTCTCGCAACGGCGGACGTTGGCAGTCCCTACCACGTGAGGTTGAATGTGAGCGTGCGCGCGGCGGTGGCGAGGTGAGCCGCTTCGAGGACCCTGCCCCTCCCCGACGGCGGGGCAACGGCGTCGTCCGTGAAGTGTCGGGCCTGCTCGGCGAGTTGCTGATCACCGCGGGCGCGCTGTGCTTCCTCTTCGTCGTCTGGCAGCTGTGGTGGACCGACGTCGTCTCCGACGCCGACGCCGCACAGGTCGTCACGACGATGGAGGACTCGACCGTCGCCCCGTCCGGCGCCCCGGGCGGCGCGTGGGTGCAGCCCAAGGAGGCCAAGCTCGGCGACGCCTTCGCCATCGTCCGCATCCCGCGTTTCGGCGAGGACTACGCCAGGCCGCTGTACGAGGGGACGGCCCGCGACGTCCTGCAGCGCGGCATCGGGCACTACGCGGAGACGGCGCTGCCCGGCCAGGTCGGCAACTTCTCGATGGCCGGCCACCGCACCACCTACGGCAAGCCCTTCAGCAGGATCGCCGAGCTGCGTCCCGGGGACAGGGTGATAGTGCAGACCGCCGACACCTACTACGTCTACAAGATCACCGGCTCGGAGATCGTGAAGCCGACGGACGTCAGGGTGATCCTGCCCGTCCCCAACGAGCCGGGCGCGAAGCCGACCCAGGCGGTGATGACGCTGACGAGCTGTCACCCCGAGTTCAGCTCCAGGGAGCGCTACATCCAGCACGGCGTGCTCGAGGCGAGCTACCCGCGAGCCGGCGGCCTGCCCCCCGACGTCCTGAAGGTGAGCACACCATGAGCCTGTCCTTCTACGGCATGCTGTGGCGACTGCTGCCCGGGCCCGTCCCGGTGAAGATCGTGCTCGCCGTCGTCCTGGTCGCCGTCGTCGTCTGGGCGCTGTTCACGTGGGCCTTCCCCGCGCTCGCGCCGCTCATGCCCTTCAACGACATCACCGTCGGCGAGCAGTAGCAACCCGCCCACGACCCCCGGCGGCCGCCTTTAGGATGACAGGAGATGGCGGCGTCGCCATGGGTGCTTCGCCGCCGGAGTCGACACGAAGGAGAAGCTCCATGGCAAGCACCAGGTCGAGGTTCACGGTCCCGGGTCTGTCCCCGGAGACAGCAGATGCCGTGATCGAGGTCCTGCAGGGACGACTGGCCGCGTACAACGACCTCCACCTCACCCTCAAGCACGTGCACTGGAACGTCGTCGGCCCCAACTTCATCGCCGTCCACGAGATGCTCGACCCCCAGGTCGATCTCGTCCGTGGGTTCGCCGATGAGGTGGCCGAGCGGATAGCCGCCCTCGGCGGGTCCCCGCTGGGCACCACCGACGGCATCGTCCAGCGCCGCACGCTGCCTGTGTACTCGCTGGTCAGGGACGCCGCGCTGGCGCACCTCGCCGCCCTCGACGAGACCTACTCCGCCCTCATCACGGGCAACCGCGAGGCCATCGAGGCCGTCGAGGCCGACCTCGTCAGCCAGGACCTGCTCATCGGCGCCACCGGCGAGCTGGAGAAGTTCCAGTGGTTCGTCAGGGCGCACCTCGAGAACGCGGGCGGGCAGATCCCGCAGCACTGAGTCCCGCGACGCTCCCCCGGCTCGTCGTCGGGGGAGCCGGGCTCTCGGGACGCTGACACCCCAAGGACGTTGCCGCCGTCAGGACAGTGACACGTCAGGACAGTGACAACAGCGCCACCGCGCCGAGCGCCAGCACCAGCCCCGCCCACTGCACGGGGGCTATGCGTTCCCGTCCGATGGTGGACGCGAGCACGATCGTCCCGATCGGGTAGAGCGCCGACAGCACCCCCATGACCGACAGGTCGCCGACCCGCACGCCGATGAGCAGCAGGGAGTTCGCGACGGCGTCCACGAGGCCGCCGCCGACGGCGATCCTCAGGCCGGCCTTCGACACCGGACGGGACACGCGCCGCGTGAGCACCAGCACCGCGAAGGTGACCGCCATCAAGGTGGCGTTGGCGGCGCGGTTGAAGACCAGCGGGATCAGCCCTGAGTCGTCGGGCGCGAGGTCGAAGAGCACGAGGAACAGCCCGATCATCGCCCCCGACCCGATCGCCATGAGCACGCCCTTGATGCTGGGACGGACGGCGCCGCGCTCAGGGACGAACCCGACCAACACGACTGCCACCAGCGCGAGCCCCAGCCCGACATAGCCCCACGTCCCGAAGGTCTCGCCGCGCGCGAGCCCGACACCGACGGGCACGAGGGCCGACACGACCGCCGTGAGCGGCGACAGGATGCTCATGGGGCCGATGGCCAGGCACGCGTAGAGCAGCGCTATCGCCAGGGCCCCGGCGACTCCGGAGAGCGCCCCCCACAGGATCGCCTGCGCTGACCACACCCCGCCGGTCAGCGGCAGCGTGATGCCCAGCAGGACGAGACCCGTCGCGGCCGACGTCGCCGTGACGAGGACGGCGTGTGAACGCCGGGCCGCCAGCCCGCCGAGGAAGTCAGCACAACCGAAGATGAACGCTGACACGATCCCGATGACGGCGGCGAGCACCCCGACACCCTATCGGCGCCCCGGCGGGCGCCGAGCCCGCCGGCTTCCGCCCGACCGGTGGGTGATACGGGGGCTGGTTCAGGGTCGGCCCCGCTTTGGTGAGGGTGCCGGCGCAGGCATGCTTGACGGAACGAAAGGGAGGTGCGCCATGGATCCCGTGACGGTCGTGGTGGAGATCCTGGTAGGCCTGGCCATCGTCGTCGGCCTGATCGGGATCGTTGTTCCTGTGTTGCCGGGTTCGGCGCTCATCGCCGTGGCGGTGCTGATCTGGGCGATAGTGCTGGGCAACGGCGTGGCCTGGGGCGTCTTCGCGGGCGTCGCCGTCCTCGTGGCCCTCGGCATGGTCGCCACCTACCTGCTGAACGCGAAGGCAGCCCGGGTCGCCGGGGTCCCGCCGCTCTCGCTGGCGGGAGCCGCCGTGCTCGGCATCGTCGGCTTCTTCGTCATCCCCGTGGTGGGGCTGCTGCTCGGTTTCGCGGCCGGGTTGTTCGGCATGGAGTACCTCAGGCTGCGCGACACCACCCGGGCCTGGAACTCGGCGCTCACGTCCCTGAAGGCCACCGGCAAGGGGATGCTGGTCGAGTTCGCCTGCGCCCTGTTCGCCGCCGCCCTGTGGCTGGCCGCCGTCATCTTCTGGTGAGCCGCTAGCTGCTGACACGGCAACGCCGCCGGGTTTCCCCGGCGGCGTCGTCGTCGAACAGGTCAGGCCTGAACGTCCTCGTCGACCCAGTCGAAGGTGCGGGTGACAGCCTTCTTCCAGAGGCGGTAGAGCCGGTCGCGCGAGGCGTCGTCGGCCTTGGGCTCCCAGCGCTTGTCCTCGGCCCAGTTGGCGATGACGTCCTCTTCGCCGTTCCAGTAGCCGGTGGCGATGCCTGCTGCGTAGGCCGCACCGAGAGCTGTGGTCTCGGCGACGACCGGACGCACCACGGGAACGCCGAGCTGGTCGGCCTGGAACTGCATGAGCAGCTCGTTGGCGACCATGCCGCCGTCGACCTTCAGCTCGGCGAGCTTCACGCCGGAGTCGGCTTCCATGGCGTCCAGCACCTCGCGGGTCTGGTAGGCGGTGGCCTCCAGGACGGCGCGGGCGATGTGTGCGCGGGTCACGTAGCGGGTCAGGCCCACGATGGCGCCGCGGGCGTTCGACTTCCAGTACGGCGCGAACAGGCCGGAGAAGGCCGGCACGAAGTAGGCGCCGCCGTTGTCCTCGACCGAAGCCGCGAGGGACTCGATCTCGGGAGCGGAGTCGAACATCTTCAGGTTGTCGCGGAGCCACTGCACCAGCGAACCGGTGACGGCGATCGAACCCTCGAGGGCGTACACGGTCTTCTGGTCGCCGATCTTGTAGCACACGGTGGTGAGCAGGCCGTTCTTCGAAGGAACGATCTCCTCGCCGGTGTTCATGATCATGAAGCAGCCGGTGCCGTAGGTGTTCTTGGCCATGCCGGCCTCGAACGCCGCCTGGCCGAAGGTGGCAGCCTGCTGGTCGCCGAGGTCGCCCGCGATCGGGACGCCGCCGAGGAGACCCTCGGCGCGGCCGTAGCCATAGACCTCTGCCGACGACTTGATCTCGGGCAGCATGCTCATCGGGATGCCCATGTCGGCGGCGATCTCCGGATCCCAGCTCAGGGTCTTGAGGTCCATGAGCATGGTGCGGGAGGCGTTGGTCGGGTCGGTGACGTGCACGCCGCCGTTGACACCACCGGTCAGGTTCCAGATGACCCAGGTGTCCATGTTGCCGAAGAGCAGCTTGCCTGCTTCGGCGGCCTCGCGGGCGCCCTCGACGTTGTCGAGGATCCACTTGACCTTGGGGCCGGAGAAGTAGGTCGCGAGCGGCAGGCCGACGCGCTCCTTGTACTTGTCAGGGTTGCCGCCGCCGAGCTCTTCGATGATCCTGTCGGTGCGGGTGTCCTGCCAGACGATGGCGTTGTAGACCGGCTCGCCGGTCTCCTTGTTCCACACGACTGCCGTCTCGCGCTGGTTGGTGACGCCGACGGCCTGGATGTTGTCCTTGTTGAGGCTGGCCTTGGCCAGAGCCTCGGCAACTACCTCGCGGACTGCGTTCCAGACCTCGACGGGATTGTGCTCGACCCAGCCGGCGCGCGGGAAGATCTGCTCGTGTTCCTTCTGGCCCACTGAGACGATGCGGCCTTCGTGGTTGAAGATGATCGAACGCGAGGAGGTCGTTCCTTGGTCGATCGCGAGGATGTACTTGTCGGTCATGCGAAAATTCCTTCTACGACATTGTCGAATGGATGGTGTTGCTGGAGCGGGTCGGGGCTGAACCGGCCCGCTCGTCTTTGTTCTGGGCGGGAGGTGCGGGGCGGCGTGACCGAACCGCCCCCCGGCAGAGAGTTGTCAGCCGCCGATGCCGGGCAGCAGAACGCCGGCCAGCACACCGGCGAGCACGCCGCCGATGATCGGGCCCGCAACGGGAACCCAGGAGTACGCCCAGTCGGAGCCACCCTTGTTCGGGATCGGGAGCAGGGCGTGCGCAATGCGCGGGCCGAGGTCACGAGCCGGGTTGATGGCGTAACCGGTGGGGCCACCGAGGGAGATACCGATGCCGACGACCAGCAGGCCGACGGGAAGGGCGGACAGCCAGCCGATGCCATTGCTGGTACCGGTGAAGTAGCCGAGGCCGATGATGAAGAAGACCAGCACGAAGGTGCCGATGATCTCGGTCACGAGGTTCCAGCCGTAGTTGCGGACCTCAGGCCCGGTGGAGAAGACGCCCAGCTTGTAGCCTTCGGGAGCGTCCTCGTCGAACTGCTTCTTGTAGGCGAGCCAGACCAGCACCGCGCCGATGAAGGCGCCGACCATCTGGGCGAGCAGGTAGATGAAGACCGCGCCCCAGGATCCACCCGGGAGCTCAGCGCCGGTCGTCAGGTTCCGGGCGACGAGGCCCAGCGTGACGGCGGGGTTCAGGTGGGCACCCGACTTCTGGGAGACGACGACGCCTGCGAAGACGGCGAGGCCCCAGCCCCAGTTCACGAAGAGGAAGCCTGTCCCCTTGCCCTTGTTCTTGTTGAGGAGGTTGTTGGCGACGACGCCACCGCCCAGGAGGAGCAGCATTGCGGTGCCAACCGTCTCGGAGATAAAGATCGTGCCGAGGTCCACGATTGCTCACTTTCCGACACCTGACCTGGTGTCAGCTAGGGCGCCCATCCGGACGCAGTCTGTTGTCGAGAGTCAACGGTTGAGAGGTTTCAGTTACTGGCAGACTCCGGTCGGGGCAAGCCCGCGGCGGAGCGTCGTGCTCCGCTCGCTCGAGGCATGACCGATGTGCTGTGGCGACCTGGAGGGGTGCAACTCCTTCGTGCTCCCCCGGTCATGGCGACGGCCTTTCAGTGCCGTCGGGACCTGCGCGCATTCCCACTCGCCGAGGTCCTGGCGGACGAGTTGGGAGGTAGGACATTGGCCCGGCGCGTCGACATCATCGTCGCTGTCGGTCACGGAGAAGCCCTCGGCGAAGGCTCGCGCCACCACCGCTGACAGGTTCATCTGACTCCTTCGTGCACGCTGAACCACCTAGAAGGGCACAGTAATCGGGCCCTGCCGTCGGCACCATCTTGCTTACCCTTGAACGCTTGCGCTAGACCTGTGAACGAACGTGCATCGAGGAGGGGATTGCATGAACGACCGATACGAGGACATGTACCAGGCGGCCACCAGGTACTACATCCAGGGCGAGACCATGGAATCCATTGCCCATCAACTACGCCTTTCACGCTCTTCGGTGTCGCGCCTGCTCAAGGAGGCACGCGAATCGGGGCTGGTCAGGATCAGTCTCGCCGACCACACGGGTTCGCAGTCGCCGCTGGCGGCGACCCTCTCCGCGGCCTTCGGCGTGCGCGTCCATCTGGTTCCGGTGAGGGAGAGCGCCAACGAGAACCTGCGGTTCGACCAGGTCGCGAGGCTGGCGGGCAGGTTGTTCACCGAGGCCGTCGAGGACCACCAGCTCATCGGCGTCGCGTGGGGGGTCACGCTCGCGCACGTCGTCAGGCATCTCGGACGGCGACCGCTCGTCGGCTCGACCGTCGTCCAGATGAACGGGGGCGCCAACCAGCGCAGTTCGGGCATCCCCTACATCGGCGAGATCCTGCAGGCCGTGGGCGACGCCTTCGACGCGAAGGTGATGCTGTTCCCCGTCCCGGCGTTCTTCGACTACGCGGCCACCAAGGAGGCCATGTGGCGCGAGCGTTCGGTGCAGAACGTCCTGCGGCTGCACTCGAAGCTCGACCTCGCGGTCTTCGGCATCGGCTGCCTGCAGGGCTCGGTGCCCTCGCACGTCTACTCGGCCGGCTACATGGACTCCAACGACATGCAGGCGCTGCTGAGCGACGGCGTGGTCGGGGACGTCTGCACTGTCCTGTTGCGCGAGGACGGCACCTACGCCGACATCGACTTCAACCGCCGGGCGACGGGCCTGACCCCTGCCGAACTGCAGAACATCCCGCGGCGGATAGCCGTCGTCGCCGACCCGTCGAGGGCGCCCGCGGTGGTCGCCGCGCTGCGGGCCAGGACGGCGACGGATCTCGTCGTGGACGAGGGCACTGCCCGCGCGATCGCCGACCGCGCGAAGCTCTGAGAACGGCCGGGAAGGGCGCCGTGCGCAAATTCTCCCAAGGGGTTGGTCAAACGTGCACGGATTCACGAACCTCGGCTGGCTAGTAGTAAGGGCGCGGGCCCCTCGCCTAGCCTGACAACGAGAGAGCGTTCCGGTGGCGCCCTCGCAGCGGTGCGCAGGGAGTGCCCCGGGATCGGAGGATTCGTGCGCAAACTAGCTGTTGACGTGGTTGTCATCGGAGGCGGTTCCACTGGTGCTGGGGTCGTCCGCGACGTGGCAATGCGTGGGTACTCGGCAGTCCTGCTCGACCGCGCCGACCTGGCGCAGGGTACGTCGGGCCGCTTCCACGGGCTGCTCCACTCCGGTGGGCGGTACGTGGTGAGCGATCCGCTGTCGGCCACCGAGTGCGCCCAGGAGAATGCGATCCTCACCAGGATCCAGCCGTCGGCCATCGAGACCACCGGTGGCTACTTCGTGACCGGCCCGGACGACGACCCCGACTTCGCCGACAAGTTCCTCGCCGGCGCGGCGGCGACAGGCGTCCCCGCCCACGAGATCACCGTCGCCGAGGCCCTCAAGTCCGAGCCGCGGATCAACCCCGGCATCAAGCGCGCCATCGAGGTGCAGGAC
>JAEWIK010000163.1 GCA_023387135.1 Actinomycetes bacterium
CCACGGCACTGGAGAGCCTGCTCGTCCAGTCGTACCGGCGCCTGGAGATCCTCATCATGGACGACGGCTCCCGGCCCGAGGTGGCCGAGTCCCTCGGCCGCTGGGAGGCGCGCGACCCCCGCATCAGGGTCGTCTCGCTGCCTCACAACCGCGGCCCGTACTACGCCAGGAACACGGCGGTCCAGGAGTACGCGCACGGCGACTACCTCACCGTCCACGACGACGACGACTGGTCGCATCCGCGCAAGATCGAACTGCAGGTGGCGCACCTGGAGGCCGCGCGCGCCGAGCTCGCGAACATGTCGCTGACGGTGCGCACGACGCCGAACCTCTGGCTGGTCCGCCGCAGCCACCTGCCCGAGTTCGTGCACGCCAACTACTCGTCCCTGATGATCAGGCGCACCGCCATGCAGCGCCTCGGCTACTGGGATCTTGTGAACCGCGGCGCGGACGGTGAGCTGCGCGACAGGATCGTGGCGCTGTCGGGCCACGCCATCCCGACCGCGGGCAGGGCGCCGGTGTCGATCCTGCGCATCAGGCAGGAGTCGCTCACCTTCGGCGAGCTCAACAAGGGCTACGTCGACCCGCGCCGCCGCTGGTACACGCTCTCGCACAGGCGGTGGCATGAGCAGGCGCTGGCCGCCGGCGGCGACCTCAGCCTGCCGCCCGACGACACCGACAGCCGGCCCTTCCCCGTGCCCGCGGACTTCGTCGGCAAGCGCGCGGGACGGGGCGCGTTCGAGGTTGACGTGCTCTACGTCACCGACTACAGGTTCCCCGGCGGGAACTCGACCCTGACCTGCAACGAACTCGAGATCATGCTGGCGCACGGCCTGAGGGTCGGCATGCTGCAACTCGACTCGCCGGTCGTGGGCCCGTACGCGCAACTCCATCCGAGGGCGTACGCGCTCGCCTCGCACCCCGCCGCCCGCGTCCTCACCCTCAAGGACGCGGTGAAGGCTCCGCTCACCATCGTCAGGCATCCGACGGTGCTGCAGTTCGCCGAGCCCGTCAGGTCGCCGGTGACCACCGACCGGGTGGTCCTCATCGTGAACCACGCGCCGATCAACCCCGGCGGCGAGAGCGCCTACTTCGACATGGAGCAGGTGGTCGGCAACTGCAGGACGATCCTCGGGCACGCCCCCGTCGTCGCACCCGAGTCGGGCCTCGTCCGCGGGCTGCTGGACGGGCTGGTGGACCCCTCGCTGCTCGCCGCCGACAACTGGACAGGAGTCGCGTCGCTGGATGCGGGCGAGCCGAGGACTGCCGAACCGTCCAGGCCGTTCAGGATGGGCAGGCACTCGCGCGACCATCCCGGCAAGTGGCCGGTCGCCGACGTGCTGCAGCAGGTCTATCCGACCGACGGCAGCCGGGACGTGCGCATCCTGGGCGGCGCCGAGTACGCCGAGAAGCGACTGGGGCGGTCGCTGGACGGGGCCTGGACTGTCTACGAGTTCGGCTCCAGGCGGGCTGCAGACTTCCTCGCTGAACTCGACTTCTGGGTCTACTTCCACGGCCCCGACCTCTACGAGTCGTTCGGCATGGCGACGCTCGAGGCCATGGCGGCCGGGCTGGTGGTCGTGCTGCCGCCGTCCATGGAGGCCACCTTCGGAGACGGCGCCGTCTACTGCGAGCCCGCCGAGGTGGGCGCCGTGCTGGACGCGCTGTGGGCCGACCCCGAGGCGTACCGACGCCAGAGCGAACGAGCCCTCGCCACCGTGAGGGACAGGTTCGGCGAGGAATCCCTGCTCGCCCGGCTCGACGGTTACAGGAACTGAGGCCGATGCCCCGCATCCACTACTTCCCCGACTCCGCCGACGACCCGTACCAGGCGATGATCTCGCTCGCCCCGCGGGCCGAGGGCTGGATCATCACCTCGTCCCAGACGCTCCCGAGGCTGCTCGACGCGCTCGGGAGCCTCGGGGCGGGCGACGTGCTGCACGTGTGCTCGGCCGCAGGCCTGGTGTCCGAGGCGCCGGCCGACGCCGCCGCCCGCAAGGCGGTGTCGAGGTTCAAGGCGGCAGCGCAGGCGGCTCTCGGCCGCGGGGCAAGGCTGGTCTGGACAGTCGACGACCTCGCGACCTCCTCCCACCCTGACGCCGAGCTCGAGGCGGCGAGGTTCCTCGCCGGCCACGCGTGGCGCGTGCTCGGGCAGTACCGGAGGACGCCGGAGGCGGTGGCGCCGGCCGTCGAGTTGCGGCCCGACAGCTACGTCACCCTGCGTCAAGGCAGCTACAAGGGCATCTATCCCGCTGTGCCGTCCCAGGCCGAGGCGCGGGACGCGCTCGGCATCCCGTCCGGCGTGCCCGTCGTGGGGGTCGGGCGCGGGCCTGTGGACGTCCCGGGCGTCCTCATCGCCGCCGACCCGGAGCCCAGTGCCCTCGGCACGTGGTCCGTCGCGTGCGACCTGCTCGTCGCCGCGGGGACGGGCCGGCTCGACAGGTCGGTGCCGGTGCTCGCCGCCACTTTCGGTAGGCGGTGCGTCCTGCCGTCCGAGCCGCACCTGGTGGACGCGTACGGGGCGCAGGCGTGGGTGAGTTGGTACCAGCCCGGCGATGCCGGCTCCCTGGCCGGCGCGATCCGCGCCGCCCTGGCGGCGGAGGACGCGCACGGTGAAGCGGCGCTCGCCTTCGCCGACGAGTACACGCTGCTCGACATGACCGGCGACTACCTGAGGATCCTGACCGACGCCTCGGCACCGGCCGGCACCGGGAGGGTTTCGTAGATGACGCACCAGGCAGGCAGTGCCGCCACGCCCCTGAGCCACGACCCGACGCTGAGCGTCGTGGTCCCGGTCACCGACGCCGCTCCGCATCTCTTCGAAGCCCTCTGGGCGATCTGCCGCCAGCCAGCCGCTTCCGAGGTGCTGGTCGTCGACCTGGCGGGCACCGCGGGCCGCGCCGTGGCCGCGATCGCCGACCCCCGGGTGCGGGTGCTGGGCCAGCCGGCTTCCACCCAGGCAACCGCCGCGCTGGCGAGGAAGCTCGGCCTGAAGGAGGCGGTCGGCACCTACGTGGCGCTGGCCGACCCCGCGGGCCTGGTGGCGGACGGCGCGCTCGCGCGCGGGGTCGCCACCCTGGAGCGCACCGGGTCCGACTTCGTGACGGGCCCCGCCGAGCAGTTCGGCAGGGAACGCCGCAGGCACTGGACCACCCGCTCCGACGTCTTCACGACGGCTGCCGACGGGCTGCGCCTCGACGTGGCCCCGGCGCTCGTGCTCGACCGCACGCCGTGGACGAAGGTCTTCAGGCGGTGCTTCCTGAAGACAGCGGGCATCGTCGACACTGATGCGTCCGACATGGCGTTCACCACGCGGGCCTGGCTGGCGGCGACCGCCGTCGACGTGGCGCAGGACGTCGTCTGCTTCCGCAGGAACCCCTCCCGTGGCGACGCCGACGCCCGCTGGCCGGGGCGTCCCGCGGCCTGGGTGGACGGGCTGGCCGACGAGCTGAGATTGCTCGCCGAAGCGGGCCAGCACGAGGCGGCGACCCTGCTCGCCTCCCACGCCCTCACGGTCGAGTTGCCGCTGTGGCTGGACGATCTCGGACGGGCCTCCGCCAAGGTCGCGCGCCGCGCGGGGGACCTCGTGACGGTGCTCGCGGCGACGGCGCCCGCGTCGTCGCTGGTCAGGTTGCCGCTCCGGACGCGCTGGCAGGCGGCGCTGGTCGCCTGTGGCGGCAGCCGGCTGCTGCCGGCGCTCGACCAGGGCGCCGAGCTGGCAGAGCCCGACGCCGTCGACCTGCTCGACAGCCTGCCCGACACCGTGGCGGCGTCGCTCGGCCTCGATGGACGCCCGCCGTCCGAGGTCTTCCTGGACAGGTTCGGCACCCGACGCCCCCGGGTGTG
>JAEWIK010000169.1 GCA_023387135.1 Actinomycetes bacterium
CCGCGATCCCGGGCTGGGCAGGCTTCTGCGAGCTGATCGTCGTGCCTGTCGAGATCGACGGCTGGCGCGACGCCGTGCGGGCCATCGAGTCGTCGGGAGCCACCCCCGCCCTCGCTGTCTCGCCGCAGACAGCTCTGGGGCGGGTGCCGCACGGGGACTTTCCCGTCCTCGTCATGTCGGTGGAGCCGGGGGATGCGGGCGCCGACTTCCGTCCAGGCACCATCGAGCGGATCGAACGGCTGGCGGGCCGGGGCTGCCACGCCATGGTCGGGGTGGACGGCGGGGTACTGCCCGCCCACCTTCCCGCGCTGGCCGAGGCCGGAGCGACCTGGGTGGTCAGCGGCACCAGCCTGTTCGGCGCCCCCGACCCCGGCGCCTGGTTGCGGCACGCGTCCCGGGTGATGACCCCCTGACGAGACGTCGCCGGCGCCGGCCGGGCGGCTCAGACGTGCGCGACCGCCTGACGGACGACGTCGAGCGTCCGGCGAACCGCCTCGCTGTCGGTGCCGTAGTTGCTCACCGAGAACCTCACGACAGCCCTGCCGTGCCACGTCGACGAGGACGGCCAGGCGGTCGAGTCCTTCCGCAGCCACTCACCCAGCGCCGCGGTCCTGGCGTCGTCGGCCATCGCCACGCACACCTGCGTGTAGGCGACCTGGTTCAACACCTCGATGCCGGGAATGTCCACGAGACCTTCAGCCAGCGAGCGCGCCGACGCCGCCAGGCCGTCGACGAGGTCGGCGACCCCCTTGCGTCCCAGCGAACGCAGGGCGGCCCAGACGGTGACGCCCCTGGCCCGCCGTGAGAGTTCGATGGTGCGGTCGTGAGCTTCGAGCACCGTGCCGCGCTCGGGAAGATAGGCGGCGTGCTGGCCCAGCGCCGCGGCCATCGCGGCGCCGTCCCGCACGATCGCCACCCCGCAGTCATAAGGGACGTTGAGAGTCTTGTGGGCGTCGGTCGCCCAGGAGTCCGCCGCGTCGTAGCCGTCGACGAGCGGCCTGAGTTGCTCGGAGGCACCCGCCCACAGCCCGAAGGCGCCGTCGATGTGGACCCACGCCCCTGCCTCGTGAGCGACAGGGATGGCGTGGACGAAGTCGTCGAAACCGCCGGAGTGGATGTCCCCGGCCTGCAAGGCGACGATCACCGGCCCCTCGTCCTCGGCGAGTGCCGAGGCGAGCGCCCCGACGTCGATGCGTCCCTGGTCGTCGGCCTCGATCCTGCGGGGCTCGCCCAGCCCCGCCATCCGTCCGGCGGCGATCACCGAACCATGGGCCGAGGCGCCCGCCAGGAAGCGCACCCGAGGGCCGCCCGCGAGTCCTTGCGAGGCGCTGTCCCAGCCGACCCGGCGCAGCACCGAGTCCCTCGCCGTGAGCAGGCAGCTCAGGTTGGCGGCGGTGGCACCGGTAGCGAAGCCGACGGTCGCGTCGGCAGGTAGCCCGAGCAGGTCGAGCAGCCACTCCCCCGCCAACTCTTCGGCGCCCAGCACTCCCGGCGTCACCAGCCGGGAGGCGGTGTTCTGGTCCCACGCCGAGACCAGCCAGTCCGCAGCCAGCGCGGCCGGCTCGGTGCCGCCGATGACGAAGCCGTAGAAGCGGGGCGACTGCATGGCCATCAGCCCCGGCTCGACGGCGGTGGCGAGCGAGGCCACCACCTCCGCGGGGTCGCTGCCTTCGTCGGCCAGCTCGCGTCCGAGCGTGTCCTTGACCTGCTCGATGCCCACCTGCGGCCGGATGGGACGCTCGGGCATCCCCGTGAGCCACTCCAACGCCCTCGCGTGGGCCTCCTCGAGAGCCGCACCGAACCCGTCAACCATGCGCCACCTCCGCCGAACATCATGCGCGCGCACGCGCGTGCCGGGTCATGGGCACTATTGCCGCGACGCCGCCCGCCGGCCCGACCGGAGCCTCACTGTCGGCCCGCCACGCGATGATGGTGCGGCAGGGAGGTCGGCAGAGCCGGTTTCGCAGCGGATTCCCGCCTGACTTGCCCATGCACAAGATCTTGGGCTATTCCCCAATTCGTTGGGCTGACTACGGCGAGCGAGGCCGACAGGGTGGGGGCGTGCCTGTGGATCCAGCGTCGCTCGACCGCGCAGCAGAGGTGCTGGGCGAGAAGGTCAGGACGTTGCGCGAGCGTCACAGCTGGACGCAGGAGGAGCTCGCCGAGCGAGCCGGGATCAGCCGCAACCAGGTGCAGAACATCGAGCACTCCCGCAACAACAGCCGCGACCCCGAGACCGGGCGCCTGGGGCGCGGCAACCCGCGCCTGGAGACCGTCTTCCACCTCGCCGACGCCCTGGGTGTCAGTCCCGTCGTCCTGATCGATCCCGACGTGGCGCTCCCCGTCCCAGCACGCCGTCGCATCTGATCCACAGGCCGCACTCCAGCATTGACATGCACAGTGCATGCGGTTAGCGTCGATTGCATGCCGACGCTTCAGGTGCGGGACGTTCCCGATGATGTCAGCCGGATTCTCAAGGCGAGGGCGGCCAAGGCGGGCCAGAGCCTGTCGGAGTATGTCCTCGCGGAGTTGCGACTGATCACCTCGCGGCCGACCATCGACGAGCTCACGGAACGCATCGCCGCCCGGGGAAGGGTCGATCTCGTGCGCCCGGCGGCGGAAGTCCTGATCGAGGAACGAGTCGAGGCACGAGTCGACGCACGAGTCGAGGCACGAGCGCTGTGACGGTCGTCGCCGACGCGTCGGTGCTCTCCGAGTACCTTCTGGGCACGGGCGTGGGAACGAGGGCGGCAGCGTCGTTTCGGCGTGACCCATCGCTCCATGTGCCTCACCTCGCCATCGTCGAAGTGACCTCCGTCTTGCGCGGGTTGGTGAGAGCCGGACACGTCCAGGCGGCGAGGGCGGAAGCGGCGCTCGCAGACCTGGCCGTCCTGCCCGCCATGCGGTGGCCTGCCGACTCGCTGCTGCCGCAGATCTGGTCGCTGAGGGACAACCTCTCGGCCTACGACGCCACCTACGTCGCTCTCGCGGAAGAACTCGACGCGACGCTCATCACCGCCGACGCGCGATTGGCTCGCGCCGTCCAAGGCGGGCCCTGCCGCATCGAACTGCTTGAGTAGTCCCGCGTAGCAGGCTTCCCTCGCAGGCCCTTTTCGCCGACCATGAGTCATGAGCGAGGCAGCATCATGACCGATCTGACACCGCAGCAGTTCCAGGCAGCCGGCGG
>JAEWIK010000203.1 GCA_023387135.1 Actinomycetes bacterium
CGGCACGCGCTCGCGCACGGCGACGACGGCATCGACGCCGGGCTCCTCGCCGACCACGGCCACGGCTACGCGCACTCGCACGGCGTCGGCGGCGACGACCACGGCCACACGCACGGTCACGACCACGGTCACGGCCACACGCACTCCCACCCGCTGGTCGGCGTCGCGCCCGGCTGACGGCAGGACGTCCGGCGCGAGGGGGCGCGCACCGGACGCCGGCACCCGCGTCCTCGACGTCGCGCGACCGCAGAACGACCGAGAAGCACGCGTGGAAGGAACAGCCATGCTCGGCAGCCCGAAATACCACCACACCGACGAGGACATCGAGCTCAATGCCGGACGCGCGACGGTGACCCTCACCGTCAGCAACACCGGCGACAGAGCCGTCCAGGTCGGGTCGCACTTCCATTTCTTCGAGGTGAACCGCGCGCTGCTCTTCGAGCGCGAGAAGGCCTACGGGATGCACCTGGACATCCCCGCGGGAACGGGCGTCCGGATCGAGCCCGGTGACACCCGCGAGGTGACCCTCACGGCATTCGCGGGATCGCGGTTCGTGTACGGGTTCAACAACCTCGTCGACGGCGGTCTCGACGCCGGTCAGACCCGCATCGACGCGCTCGCCCGCCTGAAGCAGCGCCAGTTCCACGACGGCGCACCCGGCGGCAGCGCGGGCACGTCGACGTCCACGTCCGAGGGAGAGCACTGATGGCCACCGTGTCCCGCAAGCAGTACACGGACCTGTTCGGTCCGACCACCGGCGACCGGGTGCACCTGGCCGACTCCGACCTGGTCATCGAGATCGAGCGGGACTACAACGAGGGCCACTACGGGGACGAGGTCGTGTACGGCGGCGGCAAGACCGCCCGCGACGGCATGGCCGCCGACCCGCAGGCCACCGGCGCCCACGGCGCGCTCGACCTCGTGATCACGAACGCCATCGTGCTCGACCCGGTGCTCGGCGTCGTCAAGGGCGACATCGGGGTGAAGGACGGCCGGATCGTCGGCGTCGGCAAGTCGGGCAACCCGCACCTGCAGAGCGGGGTGGACCCGCGGCTCGTCGTCGGCGCCGTCACCGAGGTCATCTCGGGCGAGCACCTCATCGCCACCGCCGGCGGCATCGACAGCCACGTGCACTACATCTCCCCGCAGCAGGCGCAGGCCGCGCTGTCGAACGGCATCACGACGCTGTTCGGCGGCGGCACCGGCCCGACCGACGCGACGAACGGCGTCACGACGACGCCCGGCGTCTGGCACATCCACCGGATGCTGCAGGCCGCGGAGCAGATGCCGGTCAACATGGGGTTCCACGGCAAGGGCAACGGCTCGCTGCCCGCGGCGCTCGCCGAGCAGATCAGGGCGGGGGCGGCGGCGCTCAAGGTCCACGAGGACTGGGGCGCGACACCGGCCGCGCTGAGCAACGCCCTCGCCATCGCGGACGAGTTCGACGTCCAGGTGTCGCTGCACTCGGACAGCCTCAACGAGGCGGGGTTCGTCGAGGACACGCTGTCGGCGATCAACGGCCGGACGATCCACACCTTCCACACGGAGGGCGCCGGCGGCGGGCACGCGCCCGACATCATGAAGGCGGCGAGCTACCCGAACGTGCTGCCCTCGTCGACCAACCCGACGCTCCCCTACACCGTGAACTCGGTGGACGAGCTGCTGGACATGGTCATGGTCTGCCACCACCTGTCGCACGACATCCCCGAGGACGTCGCGTTCGCGGACTCCCGCGTCCGCGCCGAGACGATCTCCGCGGAGACCGTGCTGCACGACGAGGGCGTCATCTCGATGTTCTCCTCCGACTCGCAGGCGATGGGGCGCGTGGGCGAGACGTTCACCCGGGCGTTCCAGACCGCGCACCACAACAAGGACAAGCGCGGCAAGCTCCCCGAGGACGCCGAGGGCAACGACAACTTCCGGGTGCTGCGGTACCTCGCGAAGGTGACGATCAACCCGGCGATCACGCAGGGCGTCTCGGACCACATCGGGTCGCTCGAGGACGGCAAGCTCGCGGACATCGTGCTGTGGCCGGTCGACTCGTTCGCGGTCAAGCCGCGTCTCGTGCTCAAGGGCGGCCTCATCAACTGGGCGCTCATGGGCGACCCGAACGCCTCGCTCCCGACGCCGCAGCCGGTGTACTACCGGCCGATGTTCGGGGCATTCGGCGGGGCGCAGCAGGCCACGCGCGTGACGTTCATGTCCCAGGCGGCGATCGCGGCCGGCGTGCCGGAGGCCCTCGGGCTGCGCAGCCAGGTGCTCCCGGTGCGGCGCTGCCGCGGGATCGGCAAGGAGCACATGGTCCGCAACGACCGCACCCCGCGGATCGAGGTCGACCCCGAGACGTACAAGGTCACGTACGACGGCAAGCCCGCGCACATCGAGCCCGCCGCCACGCTGCCCATGACCCAGCTGTTCTTCCTGGCCTGAGGCCATGACGGACACCGCCGCGCTGCTCGTCAGCCTGCAGCTGTCGGACTCCGCCTTCCCGAGCGGCTTCTACACGATGTCGCACGGCCTCGAGGGGTTCAGCCAGGCGCGGCGGGCCGACGCCGGCGGGGTGCGGGAGCTGATGACGGACATGCTCGTGCACGGGGTGGGTCCGGGTGACGCCACGGCGCTCGCCCGGGCCCACGAGGCCGCGGTGGCCGGCGACTGGGAGCAGGTGCGCCGGGTGGACCGGCTGCTCCTGGCGACGAAGCTCAACGCCGAGCTGCGCACGGCGAGCGTGCGCAGCGGGCACCAGCTGACGGCCATCGCCCGCGAGGCCATCGGCGGACCGGAGCTCGACGAGTGGAGCCGGGCGGTCACCGCCAAGGAGACGCCCGGGTGCCAGCCGGTCGCGACGGCGGTGGCCTACGCGGCCGCCGGCGTCGGGACCGAGCAGGCGGTCGTCTCGGACCTGTCCGCCTGGGCGGTGAGCTTCCTCGGGGCCGCCCTGCGCCTGCGGCTGTCGGACCACCGGCAGGTCCAGGTGGTGCTCCACGCGGTCGGCCCGGTGATCGCCGCGGTCGCCGCCGACGCGCTCCGGCGCACCACGGACGACCTCGGGGGCTGCGTCCCCACGGCCGACGTCATGTCCGCGCAGCACGAGCACGCGGAAGCCCGGCTCTTCGCGAGCTGAGACACGAGAACGGGGAGAGGCTCCATGAGCGAGAACGTGCTGAGGATCGGCATCGGCGGTCCGGTGGGCTCGGGCAAGACGGCCCTGGCGGAGGCGCTGGTACCCCGGTTGATCGCCGCGGGTCGCAGCCCCGCCGTCATCACGAACGACATCTACACGCAGGAGGACGCGCAGCACGTGCGGCGCGAGCTCGCGGGCATCCTCGACGC
>JAEWIK010000173.1 GCA_023387135.1 Actinomycetes bacterium
TGCTGGTTGCCGCCCGACAGCGTGCCCACGGCCGAGTCGAGCGACGCGCACTTCACCTCGAGTGCCTTCGCCCACTCCTGGGCCGCCTCGTTCTCGCGCTTGCGGGTGATGACGCCGCCCTTGACCAGTTGCCGCCTGATGGCGTCAGTCACGTTGGTGGCGATGCTCGCCTCCATGACCAGGCCCTGCTGGCGACGGTCCTCGGGGACGAAGCCGATGCCGGCCTTCATCGCGTCGTTGGGGCTGTTCCGCGGCAGTGACCTGCCGGCCAGCCTGATTTCGCCGCTGGTGTAGGGGTCGACCCCGAACACCGCGCGGGCGACCTCCGAGCGTCCGGCGCCGACCAGCCCGGCGAGGGCGACGATCTCGCCCGCCCGCACGTTGAAGCTGATGTCGGCGAACATCCCGGGGGACGTGAGCCCGCTGACCTCCAGGACCGGTTCCCCGATGGGGACCTCGACCTTGGGGAAGAGTTCGTTGACCTCGCGGCCGACCATCATCTTCACCACGGACGGGACGTCGGTCTCGGCGATGGGCGACGTGGCGACGTAGCTGCCGTCCCGCATCACGGTGATGGTGTCGCACAGCGAGAACACCTCGTCGAACCTGTGCGAGATGAACATGAGCGCCCTGCCCTCGTCGCGCAGGCTGCGCGCGACGGCGAACAGCCTGTCGACCTCGACGCCCGACAGCGCGGCGGTCGGCTCGTCCATGATGAGCACCTTGGCGTCCAGCGAGATGGCCTTGGCGATCTCGATGATCTGCTGGTCGGCGATCGAGAGGCCCTGGGCGGGACGGTCGGGGTCGATCGAGACGCCGAGTCGCCTCATGAGCTCGATGACCTCTGCCCGCATCGCCGCGCGGTCGATCCTGCCGAACCTGCCGACCGGCTGGCGACCCATGAAGACGTTCTCGGTGACCGAGAGGTCGGGGAAGAGCGTCGGCTCCTGGTAGATGACTGCGATCCCTGCCGCCTTGGCCTCCGCCGTGGAGCGGAAGTCGACGGGGGTGCCCTCGAGCTCGATGGTGCCGGCGTCGCGGTGGTACAGGCCCGCCACGATCTTCACCAGGGTCGACTTGCCGGCGCCGTTCTCGCCCACGAGTGCGTGGATCGAGCCGGGACGCAGCGTGATCCTTCCCTCGCGCAGCGCCACGACGGCACCGAAGCTCTTGGTGACGCCCTTCAGCTCAAGCGTGGGTGTCAATACCTCATCCATCCACGCCCTCCTTGCCGCGGAAATTGAAACGTTCCATGTGAACGACAGGACACTATGTGGGCGGTTCAAACCCTGTCAAGTGGCTAGCTGGTCACGATTTGGTAAGCACTCGAGCGACGCACTATCAGCTCGGGCGTCGCATGCACCGTGCGGTGCTGGTGCGGCTCGTCGGAGTCGGCCGCGTGGATCTCGTCGAAGAGCAACCTGGCGGCCTGGGCGCCCAGGACTCCCCTCGCCTGCCTGATGGACGACAGCGGCACGGCGGCCGCCGCCGCGAAGGCGATGTCGTCGTACCCGATGAGCGCGATGTCCTCCGGCACGCGGACTCCCGCCATCACGAAACCCTGCAGCAGGCCGATGGCGAGCAGGTCGTTGGCGGCGAAGACCGCCGTCGGGCGCTCGGCATCGGGCAGCGCGAGGATCTCCGCTGCGGCGACGGCTCCCGAGGCCACGTCCAGCACCGGAGTGGACACGACAAGGAGACTTGCAGGACGTCGGCTGGCGGCCAGGGCAAGATCGACGCCGCGCCGGCGGTCGCGCACCTGCGCCAGCGAGCTGGGCCCGCCGACGAAGGCGAGCCGCAGGTGGCCCTGGTCGAGCAGGTGTGAGACGGCCAGCCTGCCGCCCTCGATGTCGTCCGACCCCACCGAACAGAAGCCCGCGACACCGGCGGCCCGGTCGACCAGGACGACGGGGATGCCTCGCTGGCGCATCTGGACGGCGCGCGGCGCCGTCTCGCCGATGGGGGCCAGCAGGACGCCCCGCACGCGTTGCTGTTCGAACTCCTCCAGCAGCATCCGCTCGCGGTCGGTGCGTTGGTCGGAGTTGCCGATGTGGACGGAATACCCGTGGTCATAGAGGAATTCCTCGGCTCCCCTGACCACGTCGGCGAAGAACGGGTTGGCGATGTCCATCACCAGCATGCCGATCGAGCGGCTGTGCCCGACCCGCAACTGCCTGGCCGATTCGTTGCGCACCCAGCCGAGCTTCTCGATGGCGATCTCGACCCGTTCCCGGGTGGCCTCGGCGACCAGGTCGGGAGAGTTGAGGACGTTGGAAACCGTTCCGACCGACACCCCTGCCAGCGCAGCAACGTCCTTCATGCTGACAGTCGCGCGTCGCGTCACAGTAACCTTCCCGTCCGCACGGGGGCCTTCCCGGCCCCGCGTTGCCACAGCGGCAGCATAGACATCATTGAATCGTTCAAGGAAGCACGCCGCACAGATGGACTCCAACTCGCAGCGCGGCGGAGATGGCAGACTTCGGCCATGGAGATCCTGTTCGACACTGCCCATCTCGCAGACATCGAGGAGATGACTCCCATCTATCCCGTGTCGGGGGTCACCACCAATCCCACGATCATCAAGGCGGAGGGGAGGATCGACTTCTATCCCCACTTCCGGCGCATCCGGGAGATCATCGGACGCGGGCGGACGCTGCACATCCAGGCCCTGTCGCAGGACGCCGAGGGCATCATCGCCGACGCCCACAAGCTGCTGGAGGAAGTGGACGAGAACGTCTACATCAAGATCCCGACGACCGAGCAGGGCATCCGTGCGATGCGGCTGCTCAAGGCCGAGGGGATCGGCGTGACGGCCACCGCCATCTACTCAAAGACCCAGGGCATCCTGGCGATCGCCGCCGGCGCCGACTACATCGCCCCGTACTTCAACCGCATGGAGAGCCTCGACATCGACACGGTGTCGACGATCAAGTCGCTCGCGAAGTTCATCGACAGGCACGGCGCCAGGTGCCAGATCATGGCGGCGAGCTTCAAGAACGTCGCGCAGGTGAGCGCGGCCTTCGAGGCAGGTGCGACAGCCGTCACGGTCCCGCCGCAGTTGCTGCGCGCCGCCCTCAACACCCCCGACGTCGCCCAGGCGGTCCAGGCGTTCACCACCGACTGGCACGACACTTTCGAGACCGACGGCCTCCCCTGACCTGAGCGGCCCCGTAGGTTGGAAGCATGTCGACCGAGTCACTGTCGCCGAGGCCGAACCGCTTCAACCACGTGGTCCAGGAGCTGCGAGACCTGCACCACTGCCCGAACTGCAGGACGGAGTTCACCGGGCGCCGGTGCCGGTCCTGCGGGGTCGATCTCGCCAGCGACGCCGCCTGGCGGCTGGCCGACGCCTCCGAGGCCGCGGCGCTCGCTCTCGAGGCCCGGCAGGAGGCACTGACCGCGCTGCTCGCCACGCGCGTCTCGGTGCAGGCACCGGCGTCGGCTCCCGCCGTCGACCCGCCCCTCACGCAGGGCCCGGGCACCACCGTCGCGGGCCCGCCGCGGTCGCTCGC
>JAEWIK010000219.1 GCA_023387135.1 Actinomycetes bacterium
CTGCAACGTCGTCCATGCGGTCGGTCGACTGCGTGGTGTCGCAGAGGAGACCAACAAGCGTCTTGGTCACGTCGAGAAGCTGGCGGTTGCGTGCGCGCTCGTGACGGAGTTCATCCCGCAACACGTCCATTCGAACCTTCAGTTCTTGAACTGCTGCGTTGGCGCGAATCGTTGCTCCGTCCCGTGGAGCAGAAGACTTCGTGGTGCTGGGCGCCACGGGTTGGGGCCTCTCTACAGGGTATGACTCTTTGCGGCGGTTCACGCTCTCGACCGTGACTCGCATAGCGTCCGGGGCGTGCCGCGCACGGCCTGCGGGCCTTCGTGGCCCTTCCAATTCACCTGACTGCAGGAGTTGATAGACACGGCCACGGGACAGGTGCAGGACATCAGCAGCCTGCGTGATCGTCAGGAGTTCGGGAAGCTCCACGAACCTAGTATGTAAGCACTTCATAGGATGTGTCACCGCGCGTACGAACATCGAGGCGGCGGCTTCCATAATAAGTTCAGGGTGCGCAGGTCGGCCACGACGCGATTGGTGATCGAGCGCACCGTCGAGTGTGGAGCCGCTACGTACAACGTCAGGAGGTGGCGTGGACTCATGGCTGGTGGGAAGCTTGCGCGGGTGAGGGATCGTCAGACGGGGGTGCGTCAAGCGAGCAGGGTGCGCGACCTCTGCGGATGGAGGGGTGTCGTGCTCCCCGCTGTCAGGCTGGCCGGCGGCGAGGCGTCGCCTGTAGTGACATGGCGTGTCGAGGAGTTGCGCTCACGAGCGGATCGTGGAGCGCACCCCGTCCTGAATCGCGGCGTTGTGAGGGACTGGGTCCGAGATGGTGGCGGGGAGCCAGAGACGCTTCACTTGGATGGCTTTGTGTTCACGGGCAGGCGACGCGACGTCGCTTCTGCGATGTCGACTCTCGCCGGCGTCGGCCCCATCGCGTGGGCGTTGCGTGACCCTGATGACTGGGCGCAGTGGACGAGCGAGCTCAGTGGCTATTGGCTCGTCGACACCCGGCGCGACAAGGTAGTCACCTGCGGTCATCATGCGCCGAATCCGGCCACTGCAACCTCGGTGCAGTACCGGCTCCTGTCCGAGCAGTTGTTCGACCTGGCCGTGACCGCGGGCGTCGTTCCCTGGCCCAACTGCTAGCGCCCGGCGACCCAGGGCGTCAGGTACGCGGGAACCGGCCAGTTGTTGATCAGGTCGGCATTGATCTCCTGGTTCACTGAGAGGGCGGTCCTGCATCGCTCAATCCAAGCCAACCGGGCGGTTACTGGATCGGCAAGGATCAAGTCGGTGAGTTCGGCGAGCGAAAGCAGGGAGTGAATGGCTGCTTCGTCTTCGGTGGCGATCCACTCGATGCTCTCGCCAGCGCATTGGGTGCAGGAGCACTGCCAGAGTGTGCGGTCGTCGGAGAGTTTCAGGGCGGCGAGGCCGATGTTCTCCAGCGTACGGAACGCCATGGCGCGAGGCACCCAGGCTGCGATTGCCGGCGAGTGCCCTCCACCGCCTTTGCGCTTTGTGACCGGATAGATGTGTCGCAGCGATGTGCTGGTTCCCACGGCGCCGTGGGATGCACCGAACGCCACGGCGCCGATGGCGGAAGCGTCGCAGCGGAGCAGGAGGACAGGCACCGTCGTATGGTCGAGCAGATGGATGAGCCCGCTAACGGCCGGCGCGCTGGCGAACGGGTCGTTCCGGTCCTCGACCATGAGCGCGACCGGTATACCTGCCCGGTTGACCATGTCGACCAGAGTGTCTGCGGCTGTGGCAAGCCACCACTTCGCAAGCGGGAGTGCGGCGATCACATCCTTGAAAGCGCGTGCTTGGCTGAGCACTGACCGCAACCCCTCGATGCTGTTCGCCGGGATGTAGGGCGAGTCTGTTATCGCTTTGGTGGCGCCCGCGCGGAGCTGTGCCGACACCCACCCGGCGCTCAGGTCGGCAGGAGCAAACGTACGAGAGTTGCCACAGTACCGCGCAGCATCGAAGAGCATGTTCGCCGTACCCGCGGCGTCGTGGCGTCGCCTCAGCTCCCGCATGGCCTTCTCGCTGGTGGTCACGTAGACGACCCCCATGCCAGCCGCTGCACACTGCTCGGCAAGGTGGCCCTGGAGTGTGTTCTTAGGGTTGGCGTGAGCAAGGAGCGGCGTGTCCCGGCGGAACAGCGACTCCCGATGGCGGAGCGGGGCGGTGAGGGGGGCGCTGTCCGTGCTGGGTGGTGCCGGGTCGTGGGCAACGATGGTATGGCGGAGAGCAAGATGAAGTGAGGCCCCGGTCATGGAGTCTCCTGCCGAAGGGAGAGTGTTGGCTTCGGTGCCCCGCGACTGGGCAGGAACACGTCGATGAAGCTCTGTGTGGTCATGCCTGCGCGAAGCGCCAGCGCATCCAGATTCTCGCCGTGAGTCTCCCGTAGCTGGATCAGCCTGGCCATGGTTGTCGGCATCTCGCGGGCGGGTTGCTGGGGCTCGGTTTGCCGCCAACCCATGCGGCCGAGACGGATCTGGAACTCCCGGTACTGCCTGTCGGAGATCTCACCCACGTCGAACGCACGTCTGATCAACGCTGCGACGGACATACCCCAAACGGACTTCAGCTTCAGCAGCCGATCGAAGTCGCCAGTGCGCAGATCACGGAGGTCGTCCGCAATCTCCGCAGCCGGCGCCAGGAACTCAGACGCAAACCGGTTCGCGTCCTGCTCCTGGCCCTCCCTGGGCGCAGTGTGGAGAACCAGGTGGCCAAGCTCATGGGCCATCGTGAACCGCTGCCGATCGGCGGGCATGCCTCTCGTGATCACCGTCAGAGCTAGGCCCGGACTGGTGAGCCTGACCGAGAGAGCGTCCTGGCTGGCGGTGAACAAGTCCCGCGCCACGACGATGATCCCGGCGCTCTCCACAACGCCAAGCAGGTGGGCGATGGGCCCAGAGGGCATGCCCCATAGCTGACGCAACCTCTGCGCGGATTCCACTGGATCCTGTTCGGCGAGCTCCTCGCTGAGCGATCGTTCTGGAGCCAAGTCGACGCCGTCGATCAGACTGTTGACAGCGAGCGCAGTCAACTGTGCGACCGCCTCCACCCGCCTCGTCACCCTGACGGCCATGGTGCTGGCACGTCGACGATGATGGACGTACATCGTTGCCTGCGCATCCAACAGAATCGGCCGCGCAAGCACGTCCACCGGGACGTCTAGCGCCATAGCGACACGTGCCGCTGCCGCGGGGGGGAGCGGCACGACACCCTGTTCGGCCTTCGACAGCGCGGACTGGGACACACCGGCACGTTCCGCGAGCACGCGCTGTGTCCAGCCTTGCGCCTCGCGCGCTACCGCGAGACCCGTGCGCCCAGGTGTCTCAAACATGCGAACCTCCTCCCGGAATGGTAGACGTAATGCGGCGACGAATCAAGGATGGAAAACTTGCCGGGCGCGCGTTGAGGGGCCGAACCACGCCATCTCACGGGTCGTGCGCGGCGCAGGCTCGAAGGGTCGGCTCCCACGAACGGCGCGACACGACGGTGCTGAGGCTCCGCAGCGTTTGACGTTCTTGTTCTTCTCGGGGCGGGTTGGTTCGTGGGTGGTGGTGCGTTCGTCGTTACGCGGGGCGCCTCAGCCATCGTCCGCGGGACGCCTCAGCCAACGTCCGCACTCCGCCGCTCGTCCCTCGGGGCGCACCGACGGGACCCGGGGCGTTGCGTCCGAGCCAGTATCAGAGGGGCAGGATGCGGAGGCTGGGGTCGATGGCGGCGATGTCGCCCGGGTCAGACGTGACGACCAGCGCGCCCAGCGGTCTCGCGGTCAGTGCGACGTGGGCGTCGGTGACGTCGGACGTCCCTGACCGCCCCAGCAGTTGCCCCACGCGGCAGGCCTCGGTCTGGTCCAGCGCGACGACCTTGACGGCCTGCGTCTTCAACAGGCGGCTGATGGGTGCCTGCCGAGGCGTCGCTCTCCAGGTCTGGGCGAGCACACCCGCGGGGATGTAGCAGGCGACTTCGTTGCTTCCTATCTCGGCGAGCAGTGCGAGCATGCGCTCGTCACGACGCTCCAGTGCGATGAGCGCGCCGGCATCGAAGACCACCGTCACGACGCCACCTGCTGGTCGTCCACTCCGATCGCGTTGCGGGCCCAGGCCCGAGCTTCATCGCTGACCCCGCCGGCCTCTGCCAACAGTTCATCGACGACCGCCCGGAACAGGACCCAGTCAGGCTCGTTCTCGGCGAGGGTCGAGAAGTAGCCGGAGACACTGTCCGACAGCCCGGCAGCCACTGCACGTTGGGCCTTCTCGGCCACGTCGTCCGGCACGCTGATCGTCATCCGCTTCATGCATCGATCATACTGACTGATGCAGATAGTGTGAATGCTCGGGGGGTGGCAGTCGATGTGACGCGTGGGGGCCCCGACGCCCGGCTCGACGGCCGGTGAGTTCGTTCACGGCGGGGGGTCAGGGTGCACGAAGGTGCGCAGGTCGACCCCTTTCCCGGTGTCGGGGGCACGGGGCAGCATTGAACTGCCCGAAGTTCGCCTCAAAGGAGAGCCCAGTGAAGAAACTCATCAACGACCCCGAGAACGTGGTTGCCGAAACCCTGAAAGGCTTCGCCGCAGCGCACTCCGACCTCATCACCGTCTACACCGACCCGGACTACGTCGTCCGCGCCGACGCCCCGGTGCAGGGCAAGGTCGGCCTGGTGTCGGGCGGCGGTTCCGGCCACGAGCCGCTGCACGCCGGCTACGTCGGCATGGGCATGCTGGACGCCGCCGTGCCGGGTGCCGTCTTCACGTCCCCGACTCCCGACCCCATCCTCGAGGCCACCAAGAAGGTCGACGGTGGCGCGGGCGTCCTGCACATCGTGAAGAACTACACCGGTGACGTGCTCAACTTCGAGACCGCCGCCGAGCTGGCCGAGATGGAAGGCATCACCGTCAAGGCGATCGTCGTGAACGACGACGTCGCGGTGGAGGACTCCACCTGGACCGCCGGCCGCCGTGGCGTCGCAGGCACGGTGCTCGTCGAGAAGATCGCCGGTGCGGCAGCCCAGCGCGGCGACGACCTCGACGGCGTGCTCGCCATCGCCACCAAGGTGAACAGCCAGGTCAGGTCCATGGGCGTCGCGCTCACCGCCTGCACCGTCCCGCACGTCGGCAAGCCGTCCTTCGACCTGCCCGAGAACGAGATCGAGATCGGCATCGGCATCCACGGCGAGCCCGGACGCGCCCGCATCCCGCTCGTCAGCGCCAACGAGATCACCGACCAGCTCGTCGACCCGATCCTGGAGGACCTCAAGCCCGCCGCCGGGTCGAAGGTGCTGCTGTTCGTCAACGGCATGGGCGGCACGCCCGAGGCCGAGCTCTACATCGTGTACGCCCACGCCCGTGAGCGGCTCGAAGCAGCGGGCCTCGAAGTGAGCCGTTCGCTGGTCGGCAACTACATCACCTCGCTGGAGATGCAGGGCTGCTCGATCACTGTGCTGCTGCTCGATGACGAGTTGACCGAGTTGTTCGACGCCCCCGTCCACACTGTCGCGCTGCGCCGCGGCGTGTGAGGATGGGTCAGTGAGCGACACACTGTCGACTGCTTGGGCGCTGGCGTGGATACGCGGCGCCCAAGCCGTCATTGCTGAGAATCGGATGCTGCTGATCGACCTCGACAGGGAGATCGGCGATGGCGACCACGGCGCGAACATGGACAAGGGCTTCACCGCCGTCGTGGCGAAGCTCGAGGCCGGAGCCGAGGACGTCCCAGGCGTGCTGAAGGTCGTCGCGCAGACCCTGATGTCGACAGTGGGCGGCGCCGCCGGCCCGCTGTACGGCACAGCGTTCCTGCGGGCAGCGAAGGCCATCGACGGGATGGACCTCGACGCCAACGGCGTCGTCGCGCTGCTGGGCGGTGCTCTCGAAGGCATCGTCGCCCGCGGCAAGGCGACCACCGGCGAGAAGACGATGGTGGACGCCTGGACGCCCGCCCTCGACGCCGCGAAGGACGTCGCGGGCAACGGCGGCAGCGCCACCGAAGCGTTGCGGGCGGCCGCCACGGCGGCCCTCGACGGTGCCGAGAAGACCATCCCGATGCTGGCGACCAAGGGTCGTGCCTCCTACCTGGGGCAACGGTCCATCGGCCACCAGGATCCGGGCGCCACCTCGACCGCGTTCATCCTGGGCGCTGCCGCCGACGCCGCGGAGGCGGCATGAGCGTCGCCCTCGTCATCGTGTCCCACTCGGAGAAGCTCGCGGCCGGTGTCGTCGAGCTCACCGAGCAGATGGCGCGCGGCGTCCAGCTCCGGACGGCCGCGGGCACCGGTGACGGACGCATCGGCACCTCGTTCGACAAGGTGAACGACGCCGTGACCGAGCTGCGCGCAGCCGGTCACGACGTCGTCATCCTGACCGACCTGGGGTCCGCGACGATGACCGTCGAGGCGGTGCTCGACTTCCTCGACGACGACGAGAAGGAGCACGTGGTCTTCGCCAACGGACCGCTCGTCGAGGGTGCGGTGTCGGCGGGCGTCACGGCGCAGGTGGGCGGCGACATCGCCGCCGTCGCCAAGGCGGCGGAGGCGCGCGAACTCTTCGCCTGACCCGGTCGACATCCGGCGCCTGCGCCGGTGATCGCCGCGGCGTGCCTCCGATACACTCCCGACAGGAGGCGATGTGGAACTGGACCAGGTCTTGTTGCTTGGTTCGGTCGTCCTGCTCGCTTCGATTCTCGCCACCCGCCTCGGCGCCCGTTTCGGGCTGCCGTCGCTGCTGCTCTTCCTCGGTCTCGGCGTGCTCGTCGGCCAGTTCGCGTGGAAGCTGCAGGACGCCGACCTCGCGCATTCGCTCGGGTTCGCCGCGCTCGTCCTGATCCTCGCCGAAGGCGGTTTCACCACCAAGTGGCAGGAGATCAGGGGCGCGCTGCCGATGGCGCTCCTGCTCGCCACCGTGGGCGTGGGCATCTCCGTCGCGCTGGTCGCCGCGTTCGCCTACTACATCCTGAACTTCGACCTGGCCAGCGCTATCCTGCTGGGCGCCATCACCTCCCCCACTGACGCCGCCGCCGTGTTCGCGGTGCTGCGCAAGGTGCCGCTGCCGCCGCGGCTGCGCGCCGTCATCGAGGCCGAGTCGGGCTTCAACGACGCCCCCATCGTGCTGCTCGTCGCCAGCGCCACGGCGCTCGCCCTCGGGCGCGGTTCGGACGAGGGCCCCGTCGTGATGGGCGTCGTGATCCTGCTGGAACTCGTGGGCGGTGCGGCGCTCGGCGCCGCGATGGGCTGGCTCGGTACGAAGCTGCTGCGCGGCATCTCGCTGCCGGCGTCGGGCCTCTACGTCCTCGCCGCCATGGGCTGGACGGTGCTCGCGTACGGCCTCGGTACGTCCCTGCATCTCTCGGGGTTCGCCGCCGTCTACGTCGTGGCGGTGTTCCTGGGGAACGGGCAACTGCCCTACCGGCATGCGACCAGGGCGTTCGCCGAGGGTGTCGGCTGGATCGCCCAGATCGGGCTGTTCGTCATGCTCGGCATGCTCACCGACATCACCACTGTCACGCCGTGGGAGATCCTCGCCGGGGCGATGGTCGGGGCGTTCCTCACCTTCGTCGCCCGTCCGCTCTCGGTCGTGCTATGCGTGTCCTGGTTCAAGGTGCCCTGGCGGGAGCAGGCCTTCATCTCGTGGGCGGGGCTGCGCGGCGCCGTGCCGGTCATCATGGCGACGGTCCCGCTGGCGGCGGCGGTGCCGACCGCGCACGCCATCTTCAACCTCGTCTTCGCCTTCGTCGTGGTGTTCACGATGCTGCAGGCGCCCACCCTGCCGTGGGTGGCGCGGGCCCTCAGGGTGTCGAGCGGCGAGGACGCCACCGACGTCGACATCGAGTTCGCCCCACTCGACACCATCAAGGCCGACATGATGCAGGTGCACGTCCCGGAGGGGTCCTTGCTGCACGGCGTGAGCGTCCGCGAACTGAGGCTGCCGCGCAACTCGGTCGTCTCGCTCATCGTGAGGCAGGACGAGACCTTCACCCCCAAGCCGGAGGACCTCATCAAGGTCGGGGACGACCTGCTGATCGTCACTCACGCCGCCGACCGGCGGAAGGTGGAGCACCGCTTCATCTCGATCTCCCGCGGCGGACGCCTCGCCCGCTGGTCGGGAGACGAGTAGCGGCTACTTCTTCGTCTCCTTGGGAGTGGGGGACGGGGTCGCCGTCGGCGTGACGGGGATCTTGGTGTTGGCCGGGAGGCACACCGGCCCGTCCACCTTCACCGACCTGACCTCGGGATTCGTCGCCCGCACCGACGCGTCACCGAGCAGGACGTCGACGACGTGGTCGACGCGGCCGTCGCCGCGGGCCGTCGCGCCCTTGAAGAAGCCCATGAGCAGCTTCACCTCGGGGTCGTCGGCCTTGTTGCCGACGATGACGGTGTTCGCCTGCGGCTCGTCGGCGTTGTTCACCTTGATGACGGTGAAGCCGTACGCCCGCAGGAAGGTCGACGTGATCTTCGCCATGCCGCCCTGGCTGCCGCCGTTGAGCACGCGCACCTGCACCCACTGCGGAGTGAGTTCCCGTCCGACGTCGAAGGGCTTGCACGGTGTCGGGGGCCTGGCGGGGATGTTCTCGGTGGCGTTGTCGTAGCCCCACTTCGCGCCGTAGCCGACGATGCACAACAGGAGGATCAAGGTCACCGGGGTCCTGAGAACCCGGACGATCTTGCGGAAGTTTTCCACTGACACTCCTGGAATGCTGCGTGAGTCCTGAACAGACTACTTGAGGACTAGCCGAGTTCGAGCACCCTGGCGTGCATGGTCTGGCGCTGCTGCAGCGCCGCGCGCAGCGCCCTGTGCAGGCCGTCCTCGAGGTAGAGATCCCCCTGCCACGACACGACGTGCGCGAAGAGGTCGCCGAAGAAGGTCGAGTCCTCCTCGAGCAGGGCTTCGAGATCGAGGGTCCGTTTGGTGGTGACCAACTCGTCGAGGCGCACCTGCTGGGGTGCTATCACAGCCCACTGCCGCTGCGCGTAGCCGTGGTCGGGGTAGGGACGGGTGTCACCGACGCGCTTGAAGATCACCTCGCCAGTCTAGGCCGACCCCTCGGGGCTACCGTCCGGTGCCGGCGTAGACGATGGCCTCTTCCGTCGAATCGAGGCCGAAGGCGGTATGGGCGGCCCGGACCGCGGTATCGACCTGGGCGGAGGCGACCACGACCGAGATCCTGATCTCGGAGGTGGAGATCATGCCGATGTTCACCCCTGCGTCCGCCAGCGCCCTGAAGAAACGTGCGGTCACGCCCGGGTGGGAGCGCATCCCGACGCCGACGACGGACACCTTGCCGATGGCGTCGTCGTAGGCGACGTCGGTGAACCCGATGCCCGGCTGGGCGGCCCGAAGGGCGGCGATCGCCTTGGCGCCGTCGGACTGGGGGAGGGTGAAGGAGATGTCGGTGCGTCCCTCTTCTTCGCGGGAGACGTTCTGGACGATCATGTCGATGTTGATGTCGGACTCGGCGAGGATGCTGAAGATCTGCGCGGCCTCGCCCACCTGGTCGGGCACGCCGACCACGGTGATCTTGGCTTCGCTGCGGTCGTGCGCGACGCCGGAGATGAGTGGTTCTTCCATGCCGCCCTCCTTGTAGTCGATGTCCTTGACCCACGTGCCGGCCCGTTCCGAGAACGACGACCTGACATGGATGGGGACGTTCTCGCGGCGCGCGTACTCGACGCACCGCAGATGCAGGATCTTCGCGCCGTTGGCGGCGAGCTCCATCATTTCGTCGTAGCTGATCTCGGGGATCTGGCGCGCCCCGGGCACGATGCGCGGGTCGGCGGTGAACACGCCGTCCACGTCGGTGTAGATCTCGCAGTACGCGGCCTCCAGCGCGGCGGCGAGCGCGACCGCTGTGGTGTCGGAGGCGCCACGACCCAGCGTGGTGATGTCCTTGGTGGTCTGCGAGACGCCCTGGAAGCCCGCCACGATGACGATGTCGCCCTCGCCGAGCGCCGACACTATGCGTCCGGGGGTGATGTCGATGATGCGTGCGTTGCCGTGCGTGCCCGTCGTGATGACGCCGGCCTGCGAACCCGTGAAGGACCTGGCGTTGGCGCCGAGGTCGTTGATCGCCATCGCGAGCAGCGCCGCCGACATGCGTTCGCCTGCCGTCAGCAGCATGTCGAGTTCTCGCGGACGGGGGGAGGGCGAGACGCGCTGGGCGAGGTCCATCAACTCGTCGGTGGTGTCGCCCATGGCCGAGATCACGACGACCACCTCGTGGCCGTTGGCGTGCGTCGCCACGATCCGTCGGGCGACGCGCTTGATGCTCTCGGCGTCGGCGACAGAGGAGCCGCCGAACTTCTGTACCACCCTCACGTGTCTTCCTCCTGCCCCGCGAGTCTGGTCCCGGGCCTCGAACACTCTATACGGCCGCGTCACGGCACCGGCGGAGCGCCCACCTCAGGGCTCGATCAGGGCGCTGAGGTGGGCTTTCCCGGGGACGCGGGCGGGGCCGGAAGCGGCGGTTCGGCCTACGATGGACGTCGTGACTTCTCCCTCACGGCCTGCCGAGGATCCCGGCCAGCAGTGGACGCAGCCGCCCTTCGCGGGCGCTCCGTCGCAGCAGCCCGTGTACCCGCAGCCGTCGCCCCAGCCCGGCCAGCAGCCGCCGGCGCAGCAGTACTCCTACGACCCCACCTACGGCCAGTCCGCGCAGGGGTGGAACACCCAGCAGAACCTCACCGGGGGCGTCATCGTGCCGCAGCCGATGCAGGCCCAGTACCCGGCCGTGCGCGTCCCGCCGGCCACCCCCGCCGAAGCGATCATGCGCACCATAGCCAGCGTGTTGTTCCCGGCGATGATCGTGCTGGCGATCTTCGGCAGGATCTCGTGGTTGCCGGCGATCATCATCGCGCTGGTGGTGCCGGGCGTCCTGAACCGGGCGGCCCACGACATGAAGCAGCGCAGGATCGCTCGCGCGCAGTACCTCTCGCAGCCGTCCCAGCCCCCGCTGCCGGGACCGGAGGACGACCTTCGGTGACGGAGCCGGTGCGCTGGGGGCTCGCGGGCCCCGGGCGGATCGCCGCCACCATGGCGGAAGAGTTCGCGCACCTCCCCGACGCGAGGCTGGTGGCGGTGGGTTCGCGCTCGCTCGAGAGGGCGCGCGGGTTCGCCGACAGGTTCGGGTTGGACGCCGCCTACGGCTCCTACTCCGAGCTGATCGCGTCCGACGTCGACGCGATCTACCTCGCCACCACCCATGCCCAGCACACCGACATCGCGCTCGAGGCCATCGAGGCGGGCAAGGCGCTGCTGATCGAGAAGTCGTTCACGACCTCGGTCGCCGACACCACCCGCATCGTCGACGCCGCCCGCAGCAACGGAGTCTTCGTGATGGAGGCGATGTGGACGCGCTTCCTGCCCGCCATCGCCGCACTGCGCAGGTTGATCGCCGACGGGGAACTCGGCGAGGTCAGAACGGTCCAGGGCGACCTGATAGCGCTGCGGCAGTACGACCCGTCCGACAGGCTCTTCAACCCCGAGGCGGGCGGTGGCGCCGTCCTCGATCTCGGCGTGTACGTCATCTCCTTCGCGCTGCAGGTGCTCGGCGTCCCTGACACCGTGCTCGCGGTCGGCGGCCACTACCCCAACGGCGTCGAGGGGGAGGCAGGGATCCTGCTCGGCTACTCCGACGGGCGCTTCGCGTCCGAGGTGGCGTCGCTGAAGGTGGCCGGCCCCGGACGGCAGGTGGTGTCCGGCACCGCCGGCTGGGTCGAGGTGCTTCCCAGGTTCCATCGCGCGGACGCCCTGCTCGTCCATCCCCAGGGCAGGGACGCCTACGAGGTCCGTCCCGCCAAGCGGGGTGCCGGCTACAACTACGAGGTCGAGCACGTCGGCGACTGCCTGCGCGCCGGCCTGACGGAGAGTCCGATCATGCCGCTGGCCGACACCCTTGCCGTGCAACAGGTGATGGCAGAGGTGTTGCGCCAGCTCGGACGCTGAGGGTCAGTTCTGGACCTCGGGTTCGACGCCGAGGCCGATCTGCCGATTCGCCCTGGCGTGGCGCAGCCCGTCCACCGACAGCAGGATCAGCGCGACCCACACGAGCCCGAAGCCGATCCAGCGCGGCAGCGGCATGAACTCGTGGTTCACCCACACGCCGAAGGCGAACTGCAGGGTGGGGGTCAGGTACTGGATCAGCCCCATCATCGACAGCGGGATCCTGCTCGACGCCGCGGCGAACATCAGCAGCGGGATGGCAGTCACGATCCCGGCACTGAGCAGCGCGATGCTGTGCACCGGCCCGTGGCCGAGGAAGGTCGACGCCCCGGTCGCCTGCAACCAGACCAGGTAGCCGAGAGCGAGCGGGACGACGGCGCTGGTCTCGACGGTGAGGCCGACGAGCGGAGACACCCTCCCGCCCACCCGGTTCTTGACGAAGCCGTACACGCCGAAGGTGACGGCCAGGGCGAGCGCCACCCACGGCACCTGCCCGTAGCCGATGGCGATGACGAGCACCGCGGCGAGGCCGATCCCGACCGCCACCCACTGGGTCGGGCGCAGCCGCTCGCGCAGCAGCACGACGGCGAGGGTCACGGTGAAGAGCGGGTTGATGAAGTACCCGAGCGAGGCATCGACGACGTGGTCGTTCAGCACACCCCAGACGTAGATGAGCCAGTTCAGGCTCACCAGCACGCCGGCGGCGGCGAGCCCCCAGAACAGGCGGCGGTTCGACAGCACGGCGCGCAGTTCCGGCATGAGCTTCCACAAGGCGGCACCGACGAGGCAGAACACCAGCG
>JAEWIK010000245.1 GCA_023387135.1 Actinomycetes bacterium
GCTGTACACCACCGTCGAGGACGGCCTGCGCACCATCGAGGTGCTCGGCCTTGGCGAGAAGGGCCGCTACATCACGGCTCTCACGTTCGGCAACGTGCACGGCGTCTACAAGCCCGGTGCGGTCAAGCTCCGTCCGGCGGTCCTGAAGGAGATCCAGGACGCCGTCGGCGCCAAGTTCGGCAAGGACAAGCCGTTCGACCTGGTCTTCCACGGCGGCTCCGGCTCGACCCCGCAGGAGATCTCCGACGCCGTCGACTTCGGCGTCATCAAGATGAACATCGACACCGACACGCAGTACGCCTTCACCCGTCCGGTCGTGGAGCACATGTTCCGCAACTACGACGGCGTGCTGAAGATCGACGGCGAGGTCGGCAACAAGAAGCAGTACGACCCCCGCGCCTGGGGCAAGGCCGCCGAGGCCGGCATGGCCAAGCGCGTCGTCGAGGCCTGCGAGTACCTGCGTTCCGCCGGCAAGACCATCGGCTGAACTCCAGCACTCACACGCACTGTGGGCCGGTCCTTCGGGGCCGGCCCACCTGCATGTCACGGCGTCCCGGTGGCCCGAGACGTGGTGCCGATGGGCGGTGCGCGGGCCGTGGCCGGTAGAGTGTGGGCGCAAGAGCCCGTGGCATTGCCCGGGCTTCGGTCGTGAACGAGGGGCATACCATGCCGGGCATCGTGGTTGTCGGCGCGCAATGGGGCGACGAGGGCAAGGGCAAGGCGACGGACCAGCTTGGCGACAGGGTGGACTTCACTGTCAGGTACTCGGGCGGCAACAACGCCGGTCACACGATCGTTGTGGACGGCGAGAAGTACGCGCTCCACCTGTTGCCGTCGGGCATCCTGAACTCCAACTCGACCCCCGTCATCGGCAACGGCGTCGTGATCGACCTCGACGTCCTCACCGAGGAGATCGACGGCCTGACCGCCCGCGGCGTGGACGTCAGCAAGCTGCTGATCTCCGCCAACGCCCACATCATCACCGAGTACCACAAGGTGATCGACAAGGTCACCGAGCGCTTCCTCGGCAACCGCAAGATCGGCACCTCCGGCCGCGGCATCGGTCCCGCCTACTCCGACAAGATCAACCGGCTGGGCATCAGGGTGCAGGACCTGTTCGACGAGTCGATCCTGCGGCAGAAGGTCGAGGCCGCGCTCGAACAGAAGAACCACCTGCTGGTGAAGGTCTACAACCGCCGGGCAATCGATCCCACGCAGGTCGCCGACGGCCTGCTCGCTCACGCCGACCGCATACGTCCGATGGTGACCGACGTGGCACGCGTGCTGAACGCCGCGCTGGACGCCGGCCAGGTGGTGCTCTTCGAGGGCGCCCAGGCCCACCACCTCGACGTCGACCACGGCACCTACCCGTACGTGACGAGCTCCAACCCGATCGCCGCAGGCGCCTGCATAGGCTCGGGCGTCGGCCCGACCCGGATCGACAGGACGGTCGGCATCATGAAGGCCTACACGACCCGCGTGGGCGAGGGCCCGTTCCCGACCGAGTTGCTGGACGCCGACGGCGACAGGCTGCGTGCCGACGGCGCCGAGTTCGGCACGACGACCGGACGCCCGCGCCGGTGCGGCTGGTTCGACGCCCTCGTGGTGGAGGCGGCCGTGACGGCCAACGCCTTCACCGACATGTTCCTCACCAAGCTCGATGTGCTGACGGGCTGGGACAAGATCCCCGTCTGCGTGGGCTACGAGGTCAACGGCGAGCGCACCGACCACGTCCCCATGACCCAGACCGACTTCCACCACGCGACGCCGGTGTACGAGTACCTGGACGGCTGGACCGAGGACATCTCGGGCTGCCGCAGCTTCGACGAGTTCCCGGCGACCACACAGGCGTACGTCAGGCGCCTCGAGGAGCTGATCGGCGCGAGGATCTCGGGCATCGGAGTGGGCCCCTCGCGCGAGCAGGTGGTCATGCTCCACGACCTCCTGTGAGGTGGCCGGCCCTTCGCCCGGTCGTTGGCTGAGGTCCGAGCGTCAGCGAGGAGTCACGAAGCCCTCGACCGGCCGTGTGGTGATCGGCGACGGAGCCCTTCCAGCGGCGCCAGATCTCAGGATGCGGACGTGTCCTCTGTCGCGGGTTGCGCGTTGACTAGGGGATTCGTCCGCGCTTCCAGTGTTAACCCGGCTGTCACTTGTTCGGGGGACAAGGCCACCTACCGTGGAAGCGCTGGTGGGTCACCCCCACCACGCAGCCGCCGGAAGGTGGCCCGCTTCGCGGCCGACGAGCCGCGGCACAAGGGCCGGCACCCCATGCGGGGTTGGCTCTCCACGACGACGTAGCACGGGGCAGGACCATGCCCCGGGCACCGCCGTTCCCGCGGGAACGGCTACGCGGCTCGTCGCTCCCGGAGTCCACAGTGAAGGAGCCCTCCTTGCAGCCCGTCCACGACCTCGCCCAGGTCGACGACCTCGGCCCCGAAACCCGCCGAGAGCTCACCAAGCGGCAGTACTCGCCGGTGACGATCCTGCTCACGCTGATCGCCACCGCGGGGATCATGGCGTACGCCAGCTTCCTGCTCAATCCCGCCAACCGCGGCGACTGGCTGCCCTGGCTGCTGGTCATCGGCGCCGAGTCGGTCCTCGTGGTGCACGCCCTGCTGGCCATGTGGACGATCCTCGCGGGCGTGAAATCGCCGCGCGACGACGACTACTTCGCCGCCCGCCGCACCCTGTTCGGCGACCACACCCCCACCCACGACCACCGTCCGAGCCCCGACTGGCCGCTCGTGCTCGACTCCGAGCGCGTCGACGTGGCCGTCTTCATCACCACCTACGGCGAACCGCTCGACGTCATCGCCCGCACCGTCACCGCCGCCCGCGACCTGTGGGGCAGGCACACGACCTGGGTCCTCGACGACGGGCGCTCCGACGAGGTGAAGCAGCTCGCCGCGGAGCTGGGCGTCTGCTACCTGCGGCGGCTCTCCAGCGGAGGCGCCAAGGCGGGCAACGTGAACCACGCCCTGTCGGTCGTGAACTGCGACTACTTCTGCGTCTTCGACGCCGACTTCGCCCCCAAGCCGCAGTTCCTGTACGAGACGCTGCCGTTCTTCAACGACCCGAGCGTCGCCTTCGTGCAGACCCCGCAGACGTACGGCAACATGAAGAACCCCATCTCCCGCGGCGCCGGCTACATGCAGACCGTCTTCTACAGGTTCGTCCAGCCCGGCAGGAACCACTTCAACGCGGCGTTCTGCGTGGGCACCAACGTCATCTTCAGGCGCGCGGCGATCGACGACGTCGGCGGCATGTACACAGACTCCAAGTCGGAGGACGTGTGGACGTCGCTCATGCTGCACGAGCGCGGCTGGCGCAGCGTCTACATCCCCGACGTGCTCGCCGTCGGCGACGCCCCCGAGACCATCGAGGCCTACACCAAGCAGCAGCTCCGGTGGGCGACAGGCGGCTTCGAGATCCTGCTCACCCACAACCCCTTCAGCCCGCGGCGCCAGCTCACCCTCGACCAGCGGCTGATGTACTTCGTGACCGCCACCCACTACCTCACGGGGATCATGCCGGGGGTGCTGCTGCTCGTCCCGGCGCTGGAGATCTACTTCGACCTGCGGCCCGTCACCCTGGGCACCTCGGTCGCCAGTTGGCTGCTCTACTACGGCGGCTTCTACCCCATGCAGATCCTGCTGTCCTTCTACACCCTCGGCTCGTTCCGCTGGGAGGTCCTCATGCTCTCGTCGGCGTCCTTCCCGATCTACCACCAGGCGTTCATCAACGCCTTCGCAGGCAAGGAGCAGAAGTGGCACGTGACGGGTGCCGGCGGCCGCAGGGTCTCTCCCTTCACCTACATCAGGCCTCAGGTGCTGCTCTTCACCTTCGTCTCGCTGACCAGCGTCGTGGCCATCTGGCGTGACCTCAGCCACGCGCAGCTCTCGCTTGCCACCAGCTGGAACCTGATCAACACTGCCTTCCTCGGGGTGTTCATGGTCGTCGCGCTGCGCGAGGCGTTCGGGCGCCGGACCGTCGACGAACCCGCGCCGCGGTTCGCGCTTCCCCGCGGCGAGGCGGCGCCCGACAGCGTCGCCGAGCCTGCCCTCAGCCTGCAGGGGGTGGCGCGATGACGTGGGTGAACAGGCTCAGGTTGTTCGCGGGTTTCCTCGGCGTCCTGGTCGTGGTGGGCGGTCTCACGCTGGTCTTCAACCAGCGCCAGAACCAGATCACCAGCTACTCCGGCCAGGTCTCCGCCGAGGTCTACACGGTGGGGGCAGACCATCCGGGCACGATCATCGACCAGAAGGTCGAGGTGGGCGACCAGGTGGAGGCGGGCCAGCCGCTGTTCACCGTGCAGAGCCTCGAACTGAAGGAGGCGGTCGCGAACGGGCTGAAGGTGGCCGACACGAAGAGCTACAAGGTCGATGCCAAGCGCGGGACCCTCACCTACTACGCGGTCATAGCGGGTGCCGTCACCGAACTCAACGCGAGGCTCGGCAACTCGGTTCCCGCGGGCGGCGCCCTCGCCACCATCACCGACGGGGGCGAGCGCTACATCGAGGCCCGCTACCGGCTCGTGCCGCGCGACTACGCCAGGGTCAGGGAAGGTGCCGAGGCGCGGATCCTGCTGCCCAACGACCAGACCATCACGGGCAGCGTGACCTCGGTCTCGGTGGCGACAGACCCGGGCGGCGGCGGGACCACGTCCACGCTGCGGTTGTCCTCGCCCGAACTGGCGCGGGTCGCCGACGCCCTCTCCCAGCCGGGCACTCCCGTGACGGCGATCGTGCTGCTG
>JAEWIK010000328.1 GCA_023387135.1 Actinomycetes bacterium
GGCGGGGCCTAAGCTTGCGCCGTGCTCGACTTCAACGCCGGCGAAATCCTCTTGCTGGTGGTGCTGGCTGTCATCATCTTCGGTCCGGAGAAGCTGCCCGACCTGGCGCGCAAGGCCGCCAGGGTCGTCAACTACCTCCGCGGGATCGCCAACGATGCCCGCGGCCAGTTGCGTGAGTACGCCCCGGAACTCGCCGACCTTCAGCTCGCCGACCTGAACCCGCGCACGTTCGGCGCGAGGCTGCTCGGCCCCGGCACCGTCGACGAGCTCGCCGAGACCGGCAGGTCGGCGCTGCGCGACGTGTCGGAGGCGACCTCCCGTCCCGGGTTCGACGAGCCCGACCCCGAGCCCGAGCCGGCGCGCCACGCCGGTGCCGCGCAGGACCCGACGGGCCGGCGCGTGATCGCGTTCGATCCCGAAGCAACCTGAGCCGGAAGCCGCGAGCGTTTCGTCGTTGCGGTATCCCCCCGTCATATCCGCGCGGTAGCCTCCCGGTGTGAATGGCGCTACCTCGTCTGTCTTCGTGTCGAGGATCAAAGGCCTGCCCATGCTGGATCCGAACGGTGACCAGGTGGGCAGGGTCCGTGACGTCGTCATCCAGAACAGGTCGGGAAACCGTCCGCCGCGGGTGAAGGGGCTCGTCGTCGAGCTGTTCGCGCTGCGCAGGATCTTCTTCCCGATGGCGCGGGTCCGCAGCATCGATGCCCACCAGGTCATCATCAACGGGATCGTCAACACCCGCAGGTTCGAGGTCCGCGAGCACGAGATGCTCGTCGTCGACGGCCTGTTCGACAGGACAGTGACGCGGGCAGGGTCCACGAACCCGGCGACCATCTTCGACGTGGCGATCCAGCGCACCCGCGGCAGGGAGTGGGAGGTCTCGGAGGTGGCGCTGCGCGACGTCGGAAGGCGTCCGTTCCAGCGTGCCCACGTGACGATCATCAACTGGTCGGAGCTGCCCGACTTCACCGAACCCGAGGTGCCGCGCGACGCCGAGCAGCTGGCAGCACGCCTGTCGGAACTGAAGCCGGCCGACGTCGCCCGCGAGCTGCACGACATGGACCCGGGCACCCGGGCGCAGGTGGTCAAGGCGATGGAGGACGAGCACCTCGCCGAAGCGCTGGAAGAGCTGCCCGAGGACGAGCAGGTGGCGGTCATCGCCACCCTCGACAGGGAGCGCGCCGCCGACGTCCTGGAGGAGATGGACCCTGACGACGCGGCCGACCTGATCGCGGAGCTCGACTCCGACGTGGCGGAGGACATCCTGGAGAAGATGGCGCCCGAGGACGCCAAGGACGTCAGGACGCTGCTGAGCTACGACGCCGCCACCGCCGGCGGCCTGATGAACCCTGAACCCGTCGTGCTGCCCGCCGACGCCACTGTCGCCGATGCCCTCGCCGCGGTCAGGCAGGAGGAGGTCACGCCCGCGATGGCGGCGCTCGCCTTCATCTGCAGGTCGCCGCTCGACCCGCCGACGGGACGCTACCTGGGCGCCGTCCACATCCAGCGACTGCTGCGCGAACCGCCGTCGATCCTGGCCGCCAGCCTGATCGATCCCGACATCGCCCCGCTCACGCCGCAGTCGAACATCGCGCAGGTGAGCAGGTACTTCGCCACCTATGACCTGGTCTGCGCACCGGTCGTCGACTCCGACAGGCGCCTGTTGGGCGCCGTCACGGTCGACGACGTGCTCGACCACATACTCCCCAGCGACTGGCGCGGGGTGCAGCTTGACCAACTCGACGCGGAGGTGACTGATGGCTGAGGATCGGCTCGACACACCGGGTCGCCGGCGCAGTCTCGTCCCGCGGATGCGGGTGAGCGACGACGCCTTCGGCGACTTCGCCGAGAGCGCTGCCCGGTTCATGGGAACCGGGCGATTCATCGTCTGGATGTCGGTGTTCATCCTCTTCTGGATCCTGTGGAACACCCTCATCCCGAAGGCTCCCGACGTCTTCCCGTTCATCTTCCTGACCCTGCTGCTCTCGCTGCAGGCCTCGTACGCCGCACCGCTGATCCTGCTCGCGCAGAACCGGCAGGAGGCGCGCGACAGGGTGAGCCTCGAGCACGACCGCGAGGTCGCCGCCCAGAGCCGCGCCGACATGGACTTCCTCGCTCGCGAGATCGCGTCGCTGCGCAGCAGGGTGAACGACCTGGCGACCCGTGACTTCATCAGGTCGGAGTTGCGGGAGTTGCTGGCAGACCTCGAGGAGCGCGACGACCCCGACCTGCGGGCGGGTGCAAAGGTGGGCTCCGACAAGGAGTGACCCTGACCATTCGTGCCGCCTCTGACGGTCGGGTCGGGTCGTGGGAAGCCGGTAAGGTTGCCCTATGTCAGTTCTCGTCAACGCCGTCAACAGTGCCCTCGCCACTGTCATCGATCCGGAGATCCGTCGTCCGATCACCGAGCTCGGCATGGTCGACCGGGTGGCAGTGGACGCCGACGGCGTGGCGGACATCACAGTCCTGCTCACCATCGCCGGTTGCCCGCTGCAGTCGACCATCGAAGCCGACGTCACGGCGGCAGTGCTGTCCGTGGAGGGCATCAGCGACGTCAACCTGACGCTCGGCACCATGACCGACGAGCAGCGGACCGAACTCCGCAAGAGCCTGCGCGGCACGGAGGAGCGCGAGATCCCGTTCTCCCGCCCCGACAGCCGCACCCAGGTGATCCTCGTGGCGTCGGGCAAGGGCGGCGTCGGCAAGTCGTCGGTGACGGTCAACCTCGCCATGGCGCTGGCGGCCCGCGGCAAGCAGGTGGGCGTGCTCGACGCCGACATCTACGGCCACTCGATCCCGCAGATGCTGGGCCTGATGGACGCCGTGCCCACGGTGGTGGACGGCATGATCCTGCCGGTGCCGACGATGGGCCTGACTGTCATCTCGATCGGCATGCTCAAGGGCTCCCGCGACCAGGTGATCGCCTGGCGTGGCCCGATCCTCGACCGGGCGCTGCAGCAGTTCCTGGCCGACGTCTACTGGGGCGACCTCGACGTGCTGCTGCTCGACCTGCCCCCGGGCACCGG
>JAEWIK010000332.1 GCA_023387135.1 Actinomycetes bacterium
CAAGCCGCGCAGCGGACTCGGACGTGGGCTGGGCGACCTGCTGCAGCGGACCGACCCCGACCTCGCCCCGCAGGGAGCCGCCGAGATACCCGACGGTTCCCGGTACGACGAGATCCCCGTCGCCTCGGTGGTGCCCAACCCGAAGCAGCCGCGTTCCGTCTTCGACGAGGACGCGCTCGCGGAGCTGTCCGAATCGATCAAGGAGGTCGGCCTGCTCCAGCCCATCGTCGTCAGGCCGCTCGACGCCGGGCGCTACGAACTCGTGATGGGGGAGCGACGCCTGCGCGCCTCCCAACTCGCCGGACAGGACACGATCCCCGCCATCATCAGGCGCACCGAGGACCACGACCTGTTGCGGGACGCGTTGCTGGAGAACCTGCACCGCGCCCAGCTCAACCCGCTGGAAGAGGCGGCCGCCTACCAGCAACTGCTCGACGACTTCGGCTGCACGCAGGAGGAGCTCTCGCTGCGGATCAAGCGCTCACGGCCGCAGATCTCGAACACGATCAGGCTCCTGCAGCTGCCGTTGCCCGTGCAACGCCGGGTGGCGGCCGGCGTCATCAGCGCTGGGCACGCCAGGGCGCTGCTCGCGCTGCCCACGCCGGAAGCCATGGATCACGTGGCGAACCGGATCGTGGCGGAGAACCTCTCGGTGAGGGCGGTGGAGGAACTTGTCGCCGTGGGCGAGGGCGGCGCCAGGCGCGCGCCGCGTCCGAAGGCGGCCCGGGAGACTCCGGCGCCGGCGGCCGAGCTCCAGGAGGCGCTCACCGAAGCACTCGACACCAGGGTCACCGTGGCGACCTCGGGCAAGCGCGGGAAGATCGTCATCGAGTTCGCCGACCTGGACGACCTCGCGCGCATCGGAGACATCCTGACAAAGAGCTAAGACTCTTTATCGACAAATGGCTTAACCACCCGAACTCGGTGGGGCTTGGCAGCCGCAGGTGGCGAGCGCGGTGGCCGACCTGTCCAGCCAATTGCCGGCCGCCTTGTTGTGGGTGCCGTCGTGGGTGGCGAGGAAGGCGAAGGTGAGCAGCGTCCCGTCCGCCGTCGTGAGGTAGCCGGTCAGGCCCGCCACCTTCTTCAGGGTCCCGGTCTTCGCGTGGACGACCCCGCGGCCGGCCTTCTCGGCAGCGTCGTCGAAGCGGTCCTCGAGAGTCCCGCTGACGCCGGCGACCGGCAACCCACCGACGATCGCCGCGTACTTCCTGTCGGCGAGCGAGCGCCCGATCGCGCGGGCGAGCACCGACGGGAAGACCTTGGTGCGCGACGAGAGCCCGCTGCCGCCGTCGATCACCATGCCCGACTTCCACAGCTTGTGGGACTTCAACCAGGACGTCAGCGCGGCGGAGGCGCCGGTGAAGCTGCCCGGCTTGTGCATCATGCGGGCGACGTGGCGGGCGAGCGTCTCGGCCGCCACGTTGTCGCTCACCCTGAGCATCCTGCCGACCATGACGGTCAGGGGAGCGGAGGTCACCGACGCCACGGTCCTCGCGCCCGACGGCTTCGGCGCGGAGCCGGCGTAGCTCACTGTGAACCCCTTGGCCTTGAGCTTCTTGATGAAGAGCTTGGTCGTGGAGACCGCCGGGTTCACGTAGGCCCTGGAACCCGACGTGCCGGCGTTGACGGTGAGGGACGAGATTCTGGCCGTGTACCAGTCCCACGACTTCTTCCAACTCGGCGCGTAGCCCGGCCCGCTGAAGAGGGCGGCGTTGAAGGACACCCGCACCGTCGTCACCCGCTGCGCCCGCAGCGCCGACGTCGCCTGGGTGACGAGGTCGTCGAGGTTCGCCTTCCACGCCGCCACCGACTTCGACGGGGAACTCCGCAGGAAGGGATCACCGCCAGCGACCAGCGTCAGCCTGCCCTTCTTCGCGCTGACGACCTTGGTCGTGAACCTCTTGTCGGGGCCCAGCACGTCGAGGGCGGCCATCGCCGTCAGGACCTTGAGCGTCGACGCCGGCACCATCGCCTTGTCGACCGCGTACAGCGAGTCGCCCGACGCCGTGTAGACGGCACCCGCCGTGGAGACCAGGGACTTCCTGGAGACGGCGGCGAGCTTGGCAGCCAGCACCGACTCGTCGGGCACCACCGCGCGGGGCGCGAACTGCGGAACCGTGTCGGCACGCGCCGGCAGGGACGCCGACCCGCCGCCCGCCACCAGGGCGATCGCCAGCAAGCCGCCTGTGAGTCGTTGCCACCTCATGCGGCACGGTAACCCCTGACCGCCGGGTCGGGTCAACCCCCGCCGGGCAGACCCCTCAAGCGCCGGTGGAGGCCGCGTCCCCGCTAGTGGAAGCCAACTCGGCGGCGGCAAGCCTGGCGTTGACGTCGGTCCGCGCGTAGTGCTCGGCGATGAAGGACAGGAACGGGATGGTGCCCGCGAGCGCGATCAGGATGAGCCGCAGCCACGGCCAGTGGACGCGCCGGCCGAGGTCGTATGCGGTGATGATGAGCACCATGTAGAGCCAGCCGTGGGGGACACCCGTCCACGTCACGACGGTGCCGTTGTCGGCGAAGTACTTCAGCGGCACCCCCACGCAGACGAGGACGATGAGCAGCGTGCCCACCAGGTAGGCCATCACGCGGTAGCGGAGCAGCGCCCCGCGGATCGCCGTGGCTTCCTGGGGCGAGATCCCTGAGAGATCGGCCGCCTGCTGGGTCATGTCACTCCTCGGTGAAAGGTCGTCGTCGCTGGTGGGGTTGCGGGAATTCCGCGGGCGTGGGGCGTCGCCGGCTCAGGAGTCGACCGGCTCGTCCACAGTACCTGTCCGCCCGAGCGCCCTCACGAACTTCACCGTCATGAAGCCGGCGAACCCTGCGAACACCCACCACTGCAGGGCGTAGCCCGCATTGCGCCACGGACCGTCCTCCTGAGTGGGCAGTTCCGCGACGGCGGGCCGGAGCCCTGCCGCCGTGGCGAGGTCGGAGTTCACGGTGAGGAAGCCCGGCAGCAGTTGCTGGGGCCACACCTGCGCGAGCCGCGCCAGCCTGAGGGACCCCAGGCCGGAGTCCGAGGGGGTGGTGGGCTCCTTCTCCGACGGCAGGAACACGCCCGTGAGCGTGCTCTCGCCGGGCGCGGGAGCCGGCGTCGAGCCCGACTCGGGCCGCAGCCCGCGGACGACCGCCACCACCCTGCCGTCCGCCACCTCGAAGGCGGTGACCACCCGAGGCCCGCCGGCGGAGGGGACGACGAGTTCCTGGCCGGCGAGGTAGTGGCCCGTCACCGACACCTGCCTGCCGTACACGTCGCCGGTGAGGGTGCCGTCGGCGGCCACGTTCTCCAGCAGTGGGACGGAAGGCAGCGCCGCGCGGGCGGCCGCAGAGCGCGTCTCGGCGTCCTCGAAGACCCGCATCTGCCACAGCCCCAGCCACAGCATGACTGCCACCACCGCGAAGCCGAGGACGCCGACGAGCACCTGCTTGAGGCGGGTCGCCTGTTCCTCGGTGGTGGTCAACGCCGGCTCCTGTGGTCGTGAGGCTGCGGAGGTCAGGGGGCGGGCGCGTCAGCCGACCTTCGAGCCGGCGGCGCGGGCCCAAGCGTTGTCGACGAGCTGTGCCATCAGCAGGCCGAAGTGGTAGCCGGCCGCCTCGACCGCGAGCGGGACGAGGGAGGTCTCCGTCATGCCGGGCGCCGAGTTCGACTCCAGGAAGACGGGCGTGCCGTCCGGCCTCACGATGATGTCGGCGCGCGACAGGTCGCGCAGGCCCAGCACCCGGTGCGCGGTCACGGCGACGCTCGCGCAGGCGGCCGCCACCTCGTCGCTCACGGCGGCCGGGGCGATGAAACGCGTCTCGCCGGCGGTGTAGCGGGCCGTGTAGTCGTAGATGCCTGAGTTGGGCCTGATCTCCACCGCGGGCAGCGCGACCTGCTCGCCGTCCAGCTCGACGACTGTCACGGCGACCTCGGTGCCCTCGATGAACTCCTCGACGACGGCGAGCTCGCCGTAGGAGTAGGCGGCGACCATGGCGCCCGGCAGCTCGGCGGTGGAGGTGACCTTCGTGGTGCCCAGGGCCGAGCCGCTGCGCGCGGGCTTCACGATCATCGGGAAGCCGATGCGCTCGCCCAGCGCCTCCACCAGCCTGGCGGCGCCGAGTTCCCTGAACATGTCGTGGGGGAGGGCCGCTGCCCGCGGCGTCGTCAAGCCGGCCTGGGCGACGAGCGGACCGCCGATCGCCTTGTTGAACGACCGACGGCAGGCGGCGGGCGCCGAGCCGACGTACGGAACCTCCAGCAGCGTCAGCACCTGCTGCAGGCCGCCGTCCTCGCCGATGCCGCCATGCAGCAGCGGGAAGGCGACGGGGTTCTCCAGGCTGCCAAGCAGGTCGATCAGGTCGGCGGCGACGTCGGCCTCGATCACCTGCCGTCCCTGGTCACGCAACGCCTGGGCGACGCGCCGCCCCGAGCGCAGCGAGACGTCCCGTTCGTGGGAGAGGCCGCCGGCGAGGACGACGATCGGACCGTGGTCTGGGAGCTGTGTCATGTGGGTGCCTAACTGATGTCGGGGGCCGGACCGGTGGTCAGGTCGAGATGGCGGGCGGACTCGAGGTTGAGCCCGAAGGTGCGATGCATCTGCAACTCGCTGGCGATGACCTCGCCCAGCCGGCGGGTGCCCTCGATGATGCGCTCGGGAGTCGGGAAGCAGAACGACAGCCGCATGTTCCGGCTGCCGAGGCCGTCGGCGTAGAAGGCGGTGCCCGGGGTGTAGGCCACGCGTGCCGAGACGGCGCGGGGGAGCATCGCCTGGGAGTCCAGCCCCTCGGGGAGCGTGACCCAGACGAAGAAGCCGCCGTGCGGGTGCGTCCAGGTCGTGCCCTCGGGCATGTTCTCCACGAGGCCCTCGAACATGGCGTCGCGGCGGGCGCGGTACATGTCGCGGTAGACGTCGATCTGGTGGCGCCAGTCGAAGTTCTCCAGGTAGGCCGAGACGACGAACTGCGAGAACACCGGCGGCGCGAGCGTGGCGGCCTCCTGGGTGAGCACCAGCTTCTCGCGGACGGCGTGCGGCGCGAGCGCCCAGCCGACGCGGAAGCCCGGCGCGAAGGTCTTGGAGAACGAGCCCAGGTAGATGACGTTGTCGGAGTCCATCGAGCGCAGCGCCGGCATCGGCGAGCCCTCGATGGTGAGCAGGCCGTACGGGTTGTCCTCGATGATCAGCAGGTCGTGCTGCTTGGCGACGGCGATCACCTGCTCGCGGCGCTCCACCGACTGGGTCACGCCCGTCGGGTTCTGGAAGTTCGGGATCGTGTAGAGGAACTTCACCCGCTTGCCCGCCGCCTTCAGGCTGACCAGCGCGTGGGCGAGCGCCTCGGGGACGATGCCCTCGTCGTCCATGGCGACGTGGACGATCTCGCACTGGTACGCCCTGAAGGTGCCAAGGGCGCCCACGTAGCTCGGCGCCTCGGCGAGGATCACGTCGCCGGGATCGCAGAACACGCGGGTCACGAGGTCGAGCGCCTGCTGCGAGCCGCAGCTCACGACGATGTCGTCGGCGTGGGCCTGGATCGCCTCCTCGGCCATGACCTCGACGATCTTCTCGCGCATGAAGCCTTCGCCCTGGCCGGAGCCGTACTGCATGGCCTGGATGCCGTTGTCGCGGACGAGTTGGGAGACCACCTCGCCGAGCTCCTCGCGCGGTAGGTCGGCGATGTTCGGCATTCCGCCTGCCAGTGAGACCACCTCGGGCCGATTGGCGACGGAGAACAGAGCTCGCACGGCCGACACCGTCAGGCCATGGGTTCGTTCCGCGTACTCATCGACGTAAGGGTCCAGCCGGGTGTCCCGTCTGGACGGTTCAGGAAGGCTCACCCCACCAGACTGCCGCAGTTCGTGCTTAGGATGAAATGAGCCGAGGGGAGATGAGATGGTGGCGGCGACCTGGATCACCCGGTCAGATCTGCCGGGACTGGCGTGCCCCTACTGCGGCCGGCAGGTGGATCCCCGCACGGAGTGGGCGGTGGCCGCCCAGCAGGCGTGGGGACGCGTGGGCGTCGCGGTGAGCGAGGGCGACACCACCCTCGGGCTGCTGCTGCTCGCACCGATCGAGTCGGCGCGCGCGGCCATGGTGATGACGCTGTGGGTGGCGCCCGAGCACGTCAGGCAGGGCCACGGCCGGCGGCTGGTGCAGGCGACGGCCTCGGGGATGCTCGCGCGCGACGTGCATGCAGTCCTCGCCAGGGGCTCACGCGCGAAACAGAGCTGCACAGTCCCGCCGGGCGACTTCCTCAAGGCAGTCGGCTTCCTGCGCGGGCTCGACGAGCAGTGGGTGACGTCGCTGCGTTCCTCGCCCCAGAGCGGCCTCGACGGGCTCGCGCACGGCGACCCGGCGAAGTTGCGGCGGCTCTATCGGCTCGACCTCGACCAGACAGTCACCGAGCGGCCCGGCCTGTTCGAGGTGCTGGGCCGCTGGGTGGGGTCCATCCGCCAGGTCAGGCCGCAGCCCGCCGGACGGGTGTCGCGTCAGGGCTGAGGCTCAGAGGTATTCCTCGAGCGCCCTGATCAGCGCCGCCTTCGTCTTGCCGCCCTGGAACTGCTTGACGACCTCGCCACCCACGAACACCTGGATCGTCGGGAGCCCGAGGATGCCGTAGTTGATGGTCGTCTGCGTGTTCTCGTCGGCGTTCAGCTTGTAGAAGTCGACCTTGTCGCCGTACTCGCCGGCGAGCTCCTCGATGATCGGGGACAGCTGCTTGCAGGGCGCGCACCACTCGGCCCAGTAGTCGATCAGGACGGGCTTGGAGGCCTTCAGCACCTGGTCGCTGAAGGTCGCGTCGGTGACTGCTTCGACTGTTGCCATGGGTACTCCTGTTGTCTGCGGCTCGGGGGACTGCTGGAGACGGGCGACCCGAGGGATCGGGAGGCTCGTCGTGCTCGATCAGGATGTGATGCTAGGCGGTCAGGCCGACATTCCGGCGACCACGGGAGCGACCTGGGTGTCGTCCAGGGCCGCCAGGTAGCGCTCGGCGTCAAGCGCCGCCGCGCAGCCGGTCCCCGCGGCGGTGATCGCCTGCCGGTAGCTGTGGTCGACGAGGTCGCCGGCGGCGAAGACTCCCGGCAGGTTCGTCCGGGTGCTGGGGGAGTCGACCACCACGTAGCCGGAACCGTCCACCTCGACCTGTCCGCGCACGAGTTCGGAACGCGGGTCGTGGCCGATGGCGACGAAGAGGCCGTTGATGGCCAGGTCGCGGGTCTCCCCGGTCAGGGTGTCCTGCAGGGTCACCGACTCGACTGACTTGTCGCCGTTGATCCCGGTGACCACCGAGTTCCACGCGAACGAGATCTTGGGGTCGGCCTCGGCGCGATCGATCATGACCTTCGAGCCGCGCAGGGCGTCGCGCCGGTGGATGATCGTGACCGAGCGGGCGAAGCGTGTGAGGAAGGTGGCCTCCTCCAGCGCCGAGTCGCCGCCGCCGACGACGGCGATGTCCTTCTCCCTGAAGAAGAAGCCGTCACAGGTGGCACACCAGGACACGCCGCGACCGGACAGCCTGTCCTCGTCGGCGAGGCCGAGCCGGCGGTAGCCGGAGCCCATGGCGAGGATCACTGCCTTGGCGAGGTGGGTGTTCCCGTCCGAGTCGGTGACCGACTTGAGCGGGCCCGTCAGGTCGACAGTCGTGACGTCGTCGGTGACGATCTCGGCACCGAACCTCTCGGCCTGCTTGCGCATCTCGATCATCAGGTCGGGGCCCATGATGCCCTCGGAGAAACCGGGGAAGTTCTCGACCTCGGTGGTGGTCATCAGGGCGCCGCCGGCGCTCAGCGCGCCCTCGAAGAGCAGCGGTTTGAGCCCCGCACGGGCGGTGTAGACGCCGGCCGTGTAGCCGGACGGACCGGAGCCGATGATGATGACTTCGCGAATCTCAGGCATGGTTCCCCAGACGTCGGATGTGGCTGCCCAGTCTATGCCGGACCTGCAGGACCGGGCGACGATGCAACGCCCCGACGGGGGTCGGATATTCCCCCCGGGGGTATAGGCGGAACGGCGGTCCCGCCCGGTCCCGGGAAGCCCGGCGAGCCGGCCGCTAGACCTTCGTCAGCTTGCCCTTGGACTGGAGCTTGATCGCCTTGCCCTTGTTGCCGGTGATCGTCGCGCTGACCATCGTCAGGGTGGCCTTCGACTTCACGACGATGCCGGTGCCGTTCTTCTTCACGGTGATGCGCTGGGTGATCCTGCCCGACGTCCCCTTGTCCATGACGACGAGGCCCGCGCCCTTGCTCCACTGCAGCACAGTGCCCGCGCCGGAGATGGTCAGCTTCGACTTCGACTTCACCCGCAGGCCGTCCCCGCGGTTGCCGGTGACGTTCACGGCTCCCGAGATGACGGCGGTGCTGGAGGTCTGGACGAGGATGCCGTGGATGCGGCCGTTGGCGACGACGTTGCTCCGGCCGCTGATGGTGAGCTTCCCCCTGGTGACCACGATCCCGTAGGACTGGGCCTTGGTGACCTTGTTCCCGTCACGCAGCGTGAGGCTGCTGCCGGGGGAGACCGAGAGGTTGCTGTGCCTGGAACCGGACACGGTCGTCCGGCTGAGGGTCGCCGACCCGCCGGACGCGACCGACACGCCGTCCCTCGCGGTGCCGCTGATGGAGACGCCGCCCAGCGAGACGAAGGTGCCATTGCCTGACGAGAGCACACCGGAGAAGCCGTTGCCCGCCAGCGTGGCGTTGACCAGCGTCAGCCTGGTGCCGGGGCTGGTGTTGGCGCCGTGGCGTCCGTTGGAGCTGAGGGTGCCGCCTGTGACGGATGCCGTCGCACCCGAGCTGCCCAGCGCGATGCCGTTGACCCGGTTCCTCGACATCGACGTGCTGGTGACCGTCGCGGTGGCGGACACCGACACGTTGAGCCCGTTCCCGAGCTTGCCGGTGGTGCTGCCCGTGACGGCGAGGCCGTTGCCGTCGAGGTGGCTGTGGGAGATGGTGCCGCCGGCGCGCTCGAGATTGACGCCGTGGCGGCGGTTGGCCGTCGCCGTGAGGTTCGTGGCGCTCAGGTGGGCGCCCGGCCCCTTCACGTAGACCCCGTCGAGCTTCGCGCCGGTGACCGTCGCGCCGATGACCCTGAGCGAGCCGGCCGTTGACAGCACGACGCTGGAACTGCCGGAGGTGGAACCACTGCCGTTCCAGGTGCCGCCGTACAGCCCGGCCGAGCCGCTGGTGAAGCTGATGACCGACGTGGCGCTGCCCCGCGCCGCGACCTTCGTCGTGGGGTCCGCGACGACGTAGACGTTGGCCGCGACCCGCGGTGCGTAGGCGCCGCTCAGCACGTACGACCCGCCCGCGAGATGGACGACGTGGGCGACGTCCTGGTAGCTCTGGGAGACCGCAGCACCGAAGCGGGAGGTGATGTCCCCGCCTCCGGAGAACGCGGTGGTGACGTAACGGCTCAACCCGAAGGCCGCTGCCGCCGCGTCGACTGTGTCAGCCGCGCGCGCCGGAATCGGAGCGACGAAGAGGCTTGTCAGGGCGAGGGTGAGCGCTGCGAGCACGCCTGTCAGGCGACGCCTGGGGGTGGGACTCATTGCTTCCGATCTCTCGTGCGGTTGCCGGTTCCCCCCAAGCCATTGCCACTTTACCCCGCAAGGCAAGGGACGGACCCGGCCACCGTCCCAGGCCGCCCGCGAGCAGTCAGTCGGACAGCCCGTACGCCTTGTGCACCATCCAGATCGGATGCTCGGTGTGGACGCCCGACGACTTCTGGATCTGCCAGCGGCAGGTCTCGGTGTCGCACAGCGCGAGATCGGGGTTGGTGTTCCTCACCATCTCGAAGAGCGGGGCGCCGACCGCCTGGGCGACCTCGTACTTCTCGTTCTTCAGCCCGTACGTGCCGGCGATGCCGCAGCAGGTGACCCCCGACTCGACGACCGTCAGGCCCGGGATCAGGCGCAGGATCTCGGGGGCGGGCAGGCCCATGCCCTGGCTCTTGAGCTGGCAGGGAGCGTGGTAGGGGACTGTCATCTCGATCGGCTTGAAGTCGGTGGGCAACTCGCCCGCCTCGTGCAGTTCGAGCAGGAACTCCATGATGTCGCGGACCCGCGTCGAGACGTCCTTCAGCCTGTCGTCGGTGACCCCCATGATCTCGTGCGCCTCGTGCTTGAGCATGCCGGTGCAGGAGCCCGACGACGAGATGATCGTCAACTCGCCGCCCGCCGAGCGCAACTGGTCGCACAGCTTGAGGATCGACGCCGTCGCCTGGTCGAACAGCCCGTTCGACTGCTGGGCGAGCCCGCAACACCCCTGCTGCGGGACAATCACCTCGTACCCGAGGTGTTCCAGCACCTCGATCGAACGCTTGGAGGTCTCGACCTCGAAGTAGCCGCCCGCGCAGCCGTGGAAGAAGACCAGCGGCCCGCGCGTCGGGATCCTCGTCGGCGCCTTCCGCTTCTTCAGCCAGCCCTGGATCGTCTGCGTCTGGGCGGGAGGCATCGGGGCGTCGGCGTGGACGCCGAACACCTTCTCGACGACCTTGCGGATCGGGCGGTTCGCGAGCGCGGCGTTGGCGAGCGGCGCCACCGGGGTCATGAACCTGCCCATCAGCGTCGTCCGCGAGATCAGCTGGTCGCGCAGCGGCATGTGGTCGGCCTTCATGACGGCCCTCGCCTGCGAGTTGAGCTCGGCGATCTGCACCCCCTGGGGGCAGGCCAGCGTGCACGCGCCGCAACTCGAGCAGTAGTCGAGCGAGTGGTCGACGGACTCACCGTTGCGGAACCGCTCGGCCTGCGGGCCCACGTACTTCGGCCCCGAGAACAACGGCGTCACGGCACCGACGGGACACACTGTCTCGCAGATCGTGCACTTGACGCAGTGGTCGAGGCTCGCTCGTGCGAACTCGTGGCCGGCGAATTCGAGGCTCATGCCAACTCCCTCATGATCGCGTCGGTTGCCTTCATCGCGCTGCCGAGGGCGATGCCCTCACCCGACTTCTCACGCCACCGGTGCGCTCCGGCGAGGATGCCGCCCGCGACATGCAGGTTGTCGTACACGGGTACCCCGTCCGCGCCCACCGGACGCATGGACTCGTCCGCCATCGCTCCGACGGCGAACAGCGGCTGCTCGGCACCCCAGTACTCGCCGTGGATGAGCGGCTGGTCGGCGCCGGAGAGCGGCAGGTCGAAGAGCGTCTCCTTGACCTCGCCGAACGAGTTGAGCGACAGCGCGCCGCTCTCGAAACCGCCGGCGGCGTGGAGGAAGGCGTCGGCGGTCAGCTCCTGCGGACGACCGGCGGTGCCGACGGTGAGCGACACGACCCTCCCGACCTCGGTGCGGGCAGACTGCACCCAGCTTCCGTTGACGAACCTGACCCCGGCGGCCCGCGCCGCTGCCATCAACGCGTCGTTGAGGCGCATGCCCGGGACCGAGGGCGGCGGCAGCGGGATCTCGAACACCGGGCAACCTAGGTTCTGTTCGAGATCTCGCCACGCGCCCCGGTTCTTCAGGCCGAGCATGGCCGGGAAACCGACTGTCTCCCCGGGGGCGATCAAGGGCTTCACCTCGGCGGCGAAGCGCGTCCGGAACTCCTCGGTGTCGAAGGCCCGGGCGTAACTGAGGGCGTTGGTGTCGGCCTCGCGGCGGTCGGGGACGTCCACCACGACGTGGCGGGCCTTCAGCCTGCCGCCGTCGGGGAGCGTGGTGCGGGACAGGTTCCCGGCCACCAGGGCGGCGTGGAAGTCCTTCAGCCGGCGCAGCCCGACGATGAGGAACGTCGCGCCGTCCACGCAGTTGCCCGCGACCATGCTGGGCTGCGCGAGGCAGGTCGGACGCACCGCCCCGACCGCGGTGGGGAGGTGGTAGTTGGCGTCTGCGGTGCCCACCAGCAGGTCCGCGCCGACCGCCTCGCGCAGGAAGTCCAGTCCGTCCCTCACGGCGTCGACGCCGATCGTGGAGTACGGGTGGGCGGGATCGGACGCCGCCAGGGCCGCCACCGCGGCGAGCGGATCCCCGACACGGGTGACCGCGGGGCGGGTGCTCCCGGCGTCACCGGCTGCCGCCGCACCTGCGGCGACGCCCGCCGGCTCGGGCGCCGGTGCGTAGCCGAGGACATCGACGGTCCCCTGGGACAGTTGCAGGCCACCGACGCCCTTGTTGACGACAGTGACGCCGACTCCGGCGCGGGCCAGCCTGACGGCGGCGACGAGTCCGGTGACTCCTGCACCGATGACGAGGACGCGGCTCACAGTTCCACCTCGGTCGTGGGTTCGGGAAGGTTCTCGATGTCGAGGGTGCCCTGGAAGATCCAGTTGTCCAGGGCGGTCTGGCGGACCTGGTCGCCGTAGAGGATCGGCCACAAGCCGATCCAGCGGTTCTTCAGGAAGAGGCGCAGCAGGCCCGTCGCACGCTCGACGTCGATGTGGCCCGTCTCCAGCGCGATGCCGGTGGCCCTCATCGAGCAGAACCCGCCCTGGCAGGGCCCCATGCCGAGCCTGAGCTGGCGCCGCAGGTCGTCGAAGGAGGCCTGCGGCTGGTCCTCGAGCGCCTTGACGAACATCGCCCTGCTCATCAGCTCGCACTCGCAGATGATCTGGTCCTCGAGCCTGTCCTCCTCGCGGTCGTGGAGGCGGTGGGTGACGACGTAGTTCCGATTGAGGCGAGAGGAGGGCGAGCTCGCTCGCTCTCCCGAGCCGATTGAGGAACTTGACGAGCGAAGCGAGGAACAATTCTTGCCGGGCTTCTCGTCGGGGATCAGCTCGTCGGCGGTGTGGCACGCCCTGGTCTCACCCAGCTTGCGGCACATCTCGTCGACGATGTGCTCGGCCATCAGGCGATAGGTGGTGAGCTTGCCGCCGCCGATGGTGAGCATTCCCTCCAGGCCGTCGCGTTCGGCGTGGTCGATGACCGCCATGCCGCGGCTCATGTGCCGGGTGTCGGACGCGGAGACCCGCTTGTCCTTGATGAGCGGACGGGCGCCGGCCCAGGCGTGCAGCGCTCGAGAGCGGCGGAAGCCGGGCACCAGCACCTCGCCGGCGTCCAGCATCTGCTGGACCTCTGCCGGCTCGATGGCGAGCTTGTCGGGATCGTCCACCTTCACGTCGGTGGTGCCGATGATGCAGACGGTGTGGACGGGGACGAGGATGTCGCCGTCGGCGGGGTAGATGCAGCGGTTGACGACGCGGTTCACCAGCCGGTGGTTCATCGCGATCATGATGCCGCGGCCGGGGACGACGTCCACCGGCTCACAGCCCGCCATGTCGGCGATCTGGCCCGCCCACGGGCCTGCGCAGTTGAGCACGAAGCTGCAGTCGATCCTGACGTCCTCGCCGTTCTTGAGGTCGGTGCAGTAGACGGCGGAGACCTGGCCGCCGTCCCGTTCGATGCGGGTCACCTTGTGGTAGGTGAGCACCTGGGCTCCGTGGGCCTGCGCCGATCGCGCC
>JAEWIK010000019.1 GCA_023387135.1 Actinomycetes bacterium
CACCATGATGATCACCTTGCGCGGCCGCTTGATGCTCGCGACGAAGTCGGCGAGCTGCTCGGACGGGACGAAGGTCCCCTCGCCGCCGTGGTCGGTCATGACCTCCTGGGTGCGTGCGAAGGTCCTGTTGTAGAGGGCCACCGCGTAGCCGTGATGGGCGAGGTTGCGGGCGAGGTTGCTGCCCATCACAGCCATGCCGACCACGCCGATGTCGGCGGTGGCGGTGGAGTCGTTCAGCGCTGCTGTCATGGTGTCTCCTCAGGGTGTCCCGCCGCGGCGGGGGTCTGCCTACAAATCAACCAGCCACCGTCCCCGGCGGCAACTCGTGTCACTCCTCAGGCACACGTCCGGCGCCGCCGGCGAGGCGTGAGGCGCGCGGGGGTCGACGACCGCGTCACTTCTCGCCGTCCCGCGCGGGGTTCGGCCCGGTGGCCGCCCGGGCCGGTGTCGGCGGCTGGCCCGTGGTCGAGGTCTGCACCAGGAACACCGAGCCCGCGAGCTCGCCGTCCTCGGGGCCCTGGTTGGCGGAGGTCACGGCGAGCACCGACAGGTCGTCGCCGGCGAAGGTGGGGCAGGTCGGCTTCCGCACCGGGAGGCGCACCTCCTTGTCGATCCTGCCGTCGGGGGTGTACCTGACGACCGCCGAACCCTGCCATTTCGCGCTCCACACGCACCCCTCGGCGTCGACAGTGAGGCCGTCCGGGAACCTGCCCTCGGGGTCCCTGACGAAGATCCGCCGGTTGTCGAGGGTCCCGGCCTCGGGCTCGAAGTCGAACGCCCAGATGGTCCTGGTCGGGGTGTCGGTGTAGTAGAAGACGCGCCGGTCGGGGGACCAGCCGAGACCGTTGGAGGTCGTCACCCCGCCGAAGACGCGACGGGTCGTTGTCCCGTCGAAGCAGTAGAAGGCCGCCGACGGCCCCGTCTCGGCGTCCATCATCGTGCCGAACCACACCCGCCCGGCGGGGTCGGTCTTGCCGTCGTTGATGCGGTGGGTGGACGCGTCGTAGTCGGCCTGCCACAGCCTGTGCCACTCGCCGTCCGCCGACCTGCGCCACAGCCCGTCCCGGAGCCCCGCGATGAGGCCGCCCGCCTCGTCGGGGGCGGTGAACCCGACCTCGGTCGGGGTGTCGATGGGGGCGCCCTCGGTCCCGTCCAGGCCAGCGTGCCTGATGCGGTGGCCGTCGATGTCGATCCACCACAGCCGCGACGACGCGGCATCCCACCACGGGCCTTCGCCGAGCCTGTCGCGTCGCTCGACGGCGAGCACCTCGAATCCGCTCATTCACCCTCCTGTGGTCAGAGTAGTTGGGTACCTGATTCCCCGAACCGTCCGGCCCTATCCTGTCCCGTGGCGGTGACGACGAGTCGAGAGGGACGAGCCATGGAACTGCGCGACGATGCCAGGTGGGCGCTGGTGGTGCCGACGAGCATGGGGGTGCGGATCACCCCCGACGACCGCCAGCCGGTCCACGTGGCGCACAGGTTCACCCTGCAGGCGACGTCCGCCGAGTCGAATGTCGCCTCCGTGGCCTCCCATCTCGGGATGCCGGTGAAGGTGCTCACGAACTTCGTGGAGGGCTCGCCGATTGCGGCGCTCATCAAGGCCGACCTGAGGGCGCGGGGGATCGCGTACGAGGGGCCCGAGGTCCCGCAGGGGGACGCCTGGGGCTACAGGCACCAGTTCAACATCGCCGACTCCGGTTTCGGCGGGCGCGCCCCGAGGGTCTGGAACGACAGGGCCGGCGAGGTGGGGCGCGAGCTCGACATCGCCGACTTCGACGTCGACGGGCTGTTCGGCGCCGAGGGCGTGAAGATCCTCCACCTCTCGGGGCTCGTCAGCGCGCTCTCGCCGAAGTCGAGCAGGTTCTGCCTCGAGCTCGCCCGCGCCGCCAAGGCGCACGGCACAGTGGTCACCTTCGACCTCAACTACCGCGCCTCGTTCTGGAAGGGACGCGAGGCGGAACTGTCGGAGGTCTTCGCCGAGATCGCCGGCGTCTCGGACGTGCTCATCGGCAACGAGGAGGACTTCCAGCTCGCGCTGGGAGTCCAGGGCCCGGAGGCCGGCGGCAAGGAACTCGGGGCCCAGCTCACCGACTTCGTGGAGATGATGGGCAGGGCGAAGCAGAAGTTCGGACAGGCCGGGCTGTTCGCCACCACCCTGCGCGAGGTCGTGGACGCCAACACCCACCTGTGGGGGGCCGTCGTGGTGGACGAGGGCGGCAGCTTCGTCGCCGAGCCGCGGCAGATCGCCGTGCTTGACAGGATCGGCGGCGGCGACGGCTTCGTGGGCGGGCTGCTCTACGGCCTGCTGGCGGGCTGGCCGACCGAGAAGGCCATGCAGTTCGGTTGGGCGTGCGGCGCGTACGCGGCCGGGTCCCTCACCGACTACGCGGCTCCCGCGGACGAGGCAGCCGTGTGGTCGATCTGGGAGGGCAACGCCCGCGTCGTGAGGTGACCCGGGTCAGCGACCCGACGCCCGCCTCGGCGGTCTCAGCTCACCGATCACCGGGACGCGCGGCACGACGTCCAACCTCATGCCCGCCTCCTCCGGCGTCAGGTCTGCCTTCCGGTTGTTGCACTCCACGCAGGCGGCGACGCAGTTTGTCCAGGACGTCTGCCCGCCCCGCGACTTCGGCAGGACGTGGTCCATCGTGGTGCCCGCCCGTCCGCAGTACGCGCAGCGGTACCTGTCGCGCCGCAGCACCGCGGCCCGGCTGCAGACCAGCCTGCCTGTCGCCTCGTAGACCCACTTGGTGTAGATCCACCTGACGAGTTCCAGCGAGCGGGGCACGGGGTAGGGGCCGAAGGTTGCTCCGGGAACCGCCTCGTGGACGCGGGCCACCTGCCGGTACAGCATCCCGATGGCGTGCCGCAGCGTCACCGAGCCGAGGACCTGCTGCCCACCGGCGTTCAGGATGACTACCTGCGTCATGGCGTGACCTCCGTCACGATGCTGACCGGGATCGCCGCGGTTGTGGCGTCCGCTCAATCGCCGAGACGATTGTGCCAGCCGGCGCTCACTTCGTGCGCTGTGCCTCGCGATCCGAATCCAGCAGGCGCAGCCACAGTTCGCTGGCGGTCGGGTAGGACGGCACCGCGTGCCACAGCAGGTCCAGCGGCACCTTGGCGGTGATGGCGACGGTGGCGGAATGCAGCAGTTCGGCGACCTCGGGCCCGACGAAGGTGGCTCCCACCAGCGTGCCGTCGGTCTCGTCGATCACCAGCGACGCGCGTCCGGTGGCGTCGTCGCGCAACAGCGAGGCGCCGGCGGCGGACCCGAACGGGACCTCGGCGGTGCGGAAGGCCAGCCCCTGCTTCTCGGCGTCGTGGGCGGTGAGCCCCACGCTGGCGACCTGCGGATCGGTGAACATGACCTGGGGGACGGGCACGCCGTCGGGGACCGCGGGCGGCGTGCGTCCCTCGGCCTCGGCCGCCAGGCGTTCGCCGAGCAGGCGGGCCTGGTACTTGCCCCAGTGGGTGAGCGGCGCCTCGCCCGACACGTCGCCGACGAGGTGCAGCCAGCCGGGCAGCGTCGTCTCCAGGTCGGCGGGGGAGAGGCCGACAGTCTCCAGCCCCAGCCCGTCGCGGGCGGGCTTGCGTCCGGTGGCGACCAGGACCTCGGAGTAGGTGAGCTGTTCGCCGCCCGCCTCGGTGAGCGTGACGGGCCCGCCGTGCACCTTGCCGAGCCCGGTGTCGGAGGCGGACTCGCGCTCGGCGGCCACGAGGTCGGTCCCGAAGCGGATCGCCACCCCTTCGGCGGTGAGGCCGTCAGCCACCAGGTCGGAGACGAAGGGTTCGAACCTGCCGAGCAGCCTGTCGCCCCGGACGAGCAGGGTCACGCGGGAGCCCAGGGCGGCCAGCCAGCGGGCCGCCTCGCAGGCGACCACGCCGCCGCCGATGATCGCCAGCGAGTCGGGCACCTCGGTGACGCCCGTGGCGTCCCTGGACGACCAGGCGTGCAGCCCTTGGAGATAGTCGGGGACGACGGGGGCCGAGCCGGTCGCCAGCACGACGGCCTGGGTCGCGTGCAGCGTCCGCTGGCCCTCAGGGCCGTCCACCAGGACTGTGCGTTCGCCAGCGAGCCTGCCGCTGCCGCGGAACACAGTGATCCCCGCGCCCTGCGCCCATTCCACCTGGGAGGAGTCGGAGTAGTCGGACACCCAGTAGTCCCGCCGGGCCAGCAGGCCAGCGTTGTCCAGCGGGAGTTCCTGCGGCAGCCCGCCGAGGTGAGTGGCGGCGGCGCGGGCGTCGAGCGGACGCAACAGTGCCTTGCTGGGCATGCAGGCGTAGTACGAGCACTCGCCGCCGACCAGACCCGAGTCCACCAGGGCGGCGGTCCTCGAACTGCCGCGAATCGCATAGTCGGCCACGTTCTCGCCGGCCGGTCCCGCACCGATCACCACTACGTCGAAGGTCTCCATGCGCTTCAGTCTCGTCGCAGGCTCCAACCGGGGCCATGCCTGACCTTGCTCCCCGCGCGCCCGGCAGGCCGCTTCGTCTAGGATGGCCCGGTCTGTCTACATTCCGATCAGGAGTCCTCTCTTGCCCAGCACCGTGGAGCAGCTCAGCCCGTCCCGGGTGAAGCTCACCGTCGAAATCCCCTTCACCGATCTCACGCCGCATCTCGAAAAGGCCTACCGCGAGATCGCGCAGCAGATCACCATCCCGGGCTTCCGGAAGGGCAAGGTGCCGAACCTGGTCATCGACCAGCGCTTCGGACGCGGAGCCGTGCTGCAGGAGGCCATCAACGCGGCCCTGCCCGCCGCCTACGAGGCAGCGGTGACCGAGGCGTCGGTGATCCCGCTCGGCGAGCCCGAGGTCGAGGTCACCAAGCTGGAGGACGGCTCGCTGGTCGAGTTCACCGCCGAGGTGGACATCCGTCCCGACTTCGAGGTCGCCGACGTCTCCGGCGTGAGCGTCACTGTCGACCCGCTGCCCGACACCGACTCCGAGGTCGAGCAGCGCATCGAGGTGCTGCGTTCGCGCTTCGCCACGAACACCGAGGTGGATCGTGCCGCCGCCGAGGGCGACATCGTCACCATCAACCTCGTGGGCGCCAGGGACGGCGAGACGCTGCCCGACGCCACCGCCGAGGGCATCACCTACAAGATCGGTGGCGGCGGCATGCTCGACGGCCTCGACGAGGCCGTCACGGGCCTCTCGGTCGGCGAGTCGAAGGAGTTCTCCTCGACGCTGGTGGGCGGCCCGCTCGAGGGCGAGCCCGCCGACATCACCGTCACCGTCACGAAGGTGAGCGAGCAGGAGCTCCCCGCCGTCGACGACGAGTTCGCACAGCTCGTGTCCGAGTTCGACACCGTCGAGCAGATGAAGGCCGACCTGGCGTCCTCGGTCGCCGAGCTGGCGAAGCTCGAGCAGGCGGCGAAGGGCCGTGACAAGGTGCTGGAGGCGCTCGTCGACGCGACCGCCCTCGAACTGCCCGAGCGCCTGCTGACCGGTGAGATCGAGGCCCGCAAGGAGCAGATCAACGAACAGCTCAAGCGCGCCGGGCTCTCGCTCGAGCGTTACCTGGAGAGCGCCGAGGAGGAGGCGAAGACCCCCGAGGAGTTCTGGGCCGAGCTCGAGACCTCCACGGAGCGCGGCCTGAAGGCCCAGCTCATCCTCGACAAGATCGCCGACGACTCCGAGGTCGGGGTCGACCAGGCGGACCTCTCGGAACTGCTCGTGCGCAAGGCCGCCCAGGCCGGCACGTCTCCCGAGCAGGAGGCGCAGCACATGATGGAGCACAACCACACCATGGCGTGGATGCAGGAGATCCGCCGGAACAAGGCGCTCGCCCTGGTCGTGGGCAAGGCGACGGTGACCGACACCGACGGCAACCCCGTCGACGTGTCGGGCGCCGTCGAGGCCCCCGCGGAGGACGTGGAGGCCTGAGCCTCCGCACCCCACAGCCAACGACCGCCGGTCCTGTTCGGGCCCGCCCTGTCCGGGGCGGCCCGGCGGGCCGGCGGTCGTCGCAGGTGCGGCACCGGGTCGCGCGGGCACGGTGCTGCGCCGTCAGCGAACAGGGCGGGCGACAACGGGGAAACGTCGGGTTGAGCAGGTAGGTTCGCTCTCGTGACTGACGTGCGACCCATCACTCGCGGCCTCTCGATGGCCGCCGGCATCAGCCCTGCCGGAATGACCGACTCGGTGTACCAATCGCTGCTGGCGAACCGCATCATCTTCCTCGGCTCGGAGGTGCGGGACGAGAACGCCAACGCCATCTGCGCGCAGATGCTGCTGCTGAACGCCGAGGACCCGCAGAAGGACATCTACCTCTACATCAACAGCCCCGGCGGCTCCGTCGACTCCGGCATGGCGATCTTCGACACCATGCAGTGGATCTCGAACGACGTCGCGACGGTGGCGATGGGCCTGGCCGCCTCGATGGGCCAGTTCCTGTTGAGCGCCGGCGCCAAGGGCAAGCGGTTCGCGCTGCCCCACAGCCGGATCATGATGCACCAGCCGTCCGGTGGCCTGGGCGGCACGGCGTCCGACATCAGGATCCAGGCCGAGCAGTCGCTGCACATCAAGAAGACGATGTCGGCCCTGATCGCCGAGCACACCGGCCAGACGGTCGAGCAGATCGAGGCCGACTCCGACCGCGACCGCTGGTTCACCGCCGAGCAGGCGCTGGAGTACGGCTTCATCGACCACGTCTTCGAGCGCGCGGCGCAGATTCCTTCCGCCGCCCCCAACAAGTGAGAGAGGCTGCCATGACGACACCAGTGCTGCCCGGTGGCCTCGCCCCCGCCGCCCCGTCGATGGACTACTACATCCCCCAGTGGGAGGAGCGGACGTCGTACGGCATCCGCCGCGTCGACCCGTACACCAAGCTGTTCGAGGACAGGATCATCTTCCTCGGCACCCCGATCAGCGACGACATCGCGAACGCCGTGATGGCGCAGTTGCTCTGCCTCCAGTCGATGGACCCGGATCGCCAGATCAGCATCTACATCAACAGCCCCGGCGGCTCGTTCACCGCGCTGACGGCCATCTACGACACCATGCGCTACATCAAGCCCGATGTGCAGACAGTGTGCCTGGGCCAGGCTGCCTCGGCGGCGGCTGTCCTGCTGGCGGCCGGCACCAAGGGCAAGCGCCTCGCCCTGCCCAACAGCCGCATCCTGATCCACCAGCCCGCCACCGAGGGCGGTTACGGACAGTCCTCAGACCTGGAGATCCAGGCGAGGGAGATCCTCCGCATCCGCTCGCTGATGGAGGGCATGCTCGCCACCGACACCGGCCAGAGCGTGGAGAAGGTCAGCAAGGACATCGAACGCGACAAGTACCTGACCGCCGAGGAGGCTGTCGAGTACGGCATCGTCGACGACATCCTCACATCGTTGAAGGACGTCCAGCCCTGACTCGCGCGAGGCAATCCATCGGGATTCGCCTCGTCTGCGACTAGGGTGGACGCTACCGGAAGGGGGTTAGGAAGTGGCTCGCATTGGTGAGACCTCCGACCTGCTGAAGTGCTCTTTCTGCGGCAAGAGCCAGAAGCAGGTCAAGAAGTTGATCGCGGGACCGGGCGTGTACATCTGCGATGAGTGCATCGACCTGTGCAACGAGATCATCGAGGAGGAGTTCTCCGAGACCCCCGACGTCGGCCTGCTGGACGAGCTGCCGAAGCCCAAGGACATCTGCTCCTTCCTCGACTCCTACGTGATCGGCCAGGAGACGGCGAAGAAGGCCCTGTCGGTCGCGGTCTACAACCACTACAAGCGGGTGCAGGCCCAGGCCAGCAGCCCGGCCCGCCGGGTGGCCGACGACGAGCTCGTCGAGCTCGGCAAGTCGAACATCCTGCTCATCGGCCCCACGGGCTGCGGCAAGACCTACCTCGCCCAGACCCTCGCGCGGATGCTCAACGTGCCGTTCGCGATGGCCGACGCCACCGCGCTCACCGAGGCCGGTTACGTGGGTGAGGATGTCGAGAACATCCTGCTGAAGCTCATCCAGGCCGCCGACTACGACGTCAAGAAGGCCGAGACCGGCATCATCTACATCGACGAGATCGACAAGGTCGCGCGCAAGAGCGAGAACCCGTCGATCACGCGCGACGTGTCCGGCGAGGGTGTCCAGCAGGCGCTGCTGAAGATCCTCGAGGGCACGACCGCCTCGGTCCCGCCGCAGGGCGGCCGCAAGCACCCGCACCAGGAGTTCATCCAGATCGACACGACGAACATCCTGTTCATCGTCGGCGGCGCTTTCGCGGGGCTGGAAGAGATCATCAACGCCAGGGTCGGCAAGCGCCCGCTCGGTTTCAACAACGACGCCGCGGTGCGGCGCCCGACCTCGACCAACCCGTTCGCCGAGGTGAGGCCGGAGGACCTGCACAAGTTCGGGCTGATCCCCGAGTTCATCGGCAGGCTGCCGATGATCTCCACCGTCGAGGCGCTGGACGCCAACGCGCTGGTGCGCATCCTCGTCGAGCCCAAGAACGCGCTCATCAAGCAGTTCCGCAAGCTCTTCGAGCTCGACGGCGTCGACCTGGAGGTCACCGACGAGGCGATCCAGTCGATCGCCGCGATGGCGCTCAAGCGCGGCATCGGCGCGCGTGGGCTGCGGTCGATCCTCGAGGAGATCCTGCTCAACGTGATGTACCACGTCCCCAGCGACGAGCAGATCGCCCAGGTGCTGGTGGAGGCCGACGTCGTCACCGAGGGCGCGGCGCCGCGACTCGTGTCGCGCGCACAGCTCACCCGGCGCGAGAAGAGCGCCTGACAGTCACCACCCAGGACGCCTGAAGCACGCGTCCACAACAACGCCCGCGCACGCAGCCACTGCGATGCGCGGGCGGTTCGCTGTCAGGACCTCGCGTGCCCGTTCACTGCCGGACGCAGCGACACCGACGCGGTCTCGGGGAGCAGGCCGTTGGCCCGCGCCACGCCCACCGCCACGAGCCTGTCGTGGACTCCGAGCTTGCGGTAGATGTTCCCCAGGTGCTTGTGCACCGTGCGGGGGGAGAGGTTCAGCCGTGAGGCGATGGACGTCGCCAGCAGCCCGCGGGCGAGCAACTCCAGCACCTGGCGCTCGCGCTCGGTGATGTTGAGGTCCTCGTTCGCTGCCCGCTCCTGCGCGTACGCCATCGCGGCGCGCGGCCACAGCACAGTGAGCGGACGGCAGGCCCTGTGCAGCGTGCGCTGCGCGTCCTCGTCGTAGGGGACGGGCCGCGCCAGCGCGAGGATCCGTCCGAAGCCCTCGACGGGTGCCGAATCGTCGGAAGGTCGAATGAGGACGCACACCACATGCCCGAGCCCGGGGACCTCGCTGATGCTGAAGTGCCTGCCTTCGAGCGCCTTGGCGCTGGCGCGCACGTGGTCGAGCAGCGGCCTGGCAGCATCGAGACTCGGGACCGCGGCGACCGTCTCGAAAGCCTCATCCTCGTCGTAGTAGACGCTGATGGCGCAGTCGGCCTGCATCGCCGCAGACAGGTGCTCGATCACAGTGGCGTCTGCTGAACCACCCTTGTTGAGAGCGTCGATGGTGTCTGCGAGCATGTCCAGTACCATCGAGGCAGGTTCTTCAGCCACCAGGACTCCCCTCCTATACGGGCAAAAGTACGACTCACATCATCACTGAGGAAGGGTACCCTTGCCAACCCAACACACAGCGTGAGATGTGGGTGAGGAGTTGAGTGTGCCGCCCCGCCGGATGATACCGGGTCGGCACGTCGTACAAAGGGTCGCCAGTCCTTCGCGCTGACGCTAAGTTGAACAGCGTCCGCCAGGAACCAAAGGAGATCCCCCATGCCAAGCCGAGAAGTAGCCATCGCGTCCTCAGTCGGCCTGCACGCCCGGCCCGCTTCCTTGTTCGTGCAGGCTGCGACAGCGACGGGGCTACCCATCACCATCTCCAAGCCGGGCGGCAAGCCGGTGGACGCCCGCAGCATCCTCATGGTGATGGCACTCGGAGCCAAGCACGGCGAGGTCGTCACGCTGTCGGCCGAGGGCGAGGGAGCCGATGCGGCGCTCGACTCGCTGGTCGAGTTGCTCGCCCGGGACCTGGACGCGGAGTAGTTCGATGTCGGATTACTCCGGCCAGCGAACCTTCCACGGGATCGGCGTGAGCGCAGGCACGGCCGTCGGGCCGCTCGTCGTCGTCACCCCGCCCGCCGTCGCCCCGAGCGACGAACCCGGCACCACCGACCCGGCAGCGGCGCTGGAGAGGGTGCAGGAGGTCCTCGGCGAGGTCGCGGCGAGCCTGGAGGCGAAGGCGGCCGGCGCGGCCGCCCATGCCAAGCCGATCCTGGAAGCCGGCGCCATGATGGCCCGCGATCCGGGGCTGGCCAGCGGCATCGAGGGCCAGTTGAACTCCGGCAAGGGCCCGGCGACCGCGGTCACCGCCGCGGTCGAGGAGATCGCTTCCATGTTCGAGGCGCTGGGCGGCTACATGGCCGAGCGCGTGGCAGACCTCCACGACGTGCGTGATCGCGCGGTCGCGCGGCTGCTCGGCAAGCCGGAACCCGGCGTCCCGACCCTGACAGTCCCCAGCATCCTGGCGGCGCGCGACCTGGCGCCCGCCGAGACGGCGACCCTGAGCGTCGAGACCTGCCTGGGCATCATCACCGCCGCCGGCGGCCCCACCAGCCACACTGCCATCCTCGCCTCACAACTAGGCATCCCCGCCGTCGTGCAGGCGGCGGGCATCACCGACGTGCCGGCCGGGACGATCGTCGCCCTCGACGGCGGCGTCGGCGAGGTCACCGTCAACCCGTCGGAGCAGGAGCAGTCGCTGCTGCTGGAACGCAAGCGACGCCGCGAGGCGGCGCTGGCGGGCGGCACCGGCAAGGGCTCCACCAGGGACGGCTACCCCGTCGCGCTGCTGGCGAACATCGGCACCGCCGCCGACGCCCACAAGGCGGCGGCCCAGCCCGTCGAGGGCGTGGGGCTGTTCAGGACGGAGTTCCTGTTCCTCGACCGCGACACCATGCCCACCGTCGAGGAGCAGACCGCCACCTACACCGAGGTGCTGAAGGCGTTCGGCGACCGTCGCGTGGTGGTCAGGACCCTCGACGCCGGTGCCGACAAGCCGCTGAAGTTCGCCGACCTGGGCGAGGAGGAGAACCCTGCTCTCGGGCGTCGCGGCCTGCGGCTGGGGATGATCCGCACCGACATCATGGACGCGCAGCTCGAGGCGCTCGCCGCGGCCTACCGGGCCACCCACGCCGACGTGCGTGTCATGGCCCCCATGGTCGCCACCGAGGCCGAGGCCATCTGGTTCGCCAAGCGCGCCAGGGACGCCGGCCTGCCCAAGGTCGGGGTCATGATCGAGGTGCCGGCCGCGGCGATCAGGTCGCGCGGCATCCTCTACCACGTCGACTTCGCGTCGCTGGGCACGAACGACCTCTCGCAGTACACGATGGCGGCCGACAGGATGCAGGGCGAGCTCGCGGGCCTGCTCGATCCGTTCGAGCCGGCGTTGCTCGACGTCGTGGCGCTCGCCTGCGAGGGCGGGCACGCCATGGGCAAGCCTGTCGGGGTGTGCGGCGAGGCCGGGGGAGACCCCGCGCTCGCGCTGGTGCTGGTCGGCCTGGGAGTGTCGAGCCTCTCGATGGCTCCAGGGAAGGTTCCCGCGGTCAGGACGGCACTCGGCCTGCACACGATGGAGCAGTGCCAGCAACTGGCTGCGGCGGCGAGGACGGCGACGTCGCCCTCGGCGGCCCGGGCCGCGGTCCTGCAGCGGGCAGATCCCGTCCTGCGCGACCTGCTGTAAGCGATCGGCCTGCCCGGACGGCGTCCGGGTGGGCCCTCTGCAGGAGGCTACTTGCCGGCACCCTTCAGCGTGCCGGTGAAGCTGCCGCCCTCGCGTCCCGCGAGGCAGGTCACTGTCCTGTCGTGCGCCGAGGTCCAGGTCTCCTTGGTGGGTTGCAGCATCGTCACGTCGTACTCGGACTTCGCCACCGAGACACCGATGAACGCCTTGAAGGCCTCGTTGCAGAAGGCCTCGGCGTCGTCCTGCACCTTGCCGGCCCCCGGAAAGTCGGTGCCGGCCAGTTCTGTGGTGGCGACGACCTCCCACGGGTGCTCACTGTCGCAGGGGATCAGGGTGACCCTGCTCACCGCTCCTGAGGTGATGGCGCCCGTGCAGTCGCCCGTGCGCAGCGAGAACGTGTCGGCGGGTGCCGACGCCGTCACCCTGCCGCCGCTGTCGCGCGGCCCGGGTGCCGGCGAGCACCCTGCGAGGATGGACGCCGCGACGAGCGCCAGCAGGATGCCGAGCACCCTCCCGACGCCTCGTGTCGCCTTCATGCGAGCGTGGTCCCGCTCACTCGGCCGGGGCGAGTTCGACGTCGACCGCCAGCGGGGAGTCGGCGGTCGTCCAGGTGACGCTGCCCGTGATGCGTCCCACCGCCCTGAGGTCGGTCTCGACGAGCTTGAGCGCCGCCAGGATGTCGTCGGGCCCGGCGAACTCGGCGCGGGCCACCTCGGTCTTCATGGACGCCTTCGCCTGCGACTTGGCGCCGCGAATGCCGATCAGCGCCGCGGCGGTCGCCTCCACGAGCGAAGGATCGCCCCCGGCGGGGAGTTCGGACGCCTCCGGCCACGACGCGTGGTGGACCGAGCCCGCCTGCCACCAGGACCAGACCTCCTCGGTGACGAACGGCAGGAAGGGGGCGAACAGCCGCAGCAGCACGCCGAGCGCCAGCCGCAGCGCCGTCTGCGCGGAGGCGGCGGGAGCGTCGCCGTGGGCACCGTAGGCACGTTCCTTGACGAGCTCGAGATAGTCGTCGCAGAACTGCCAGAAGAACCTCTCCGTCACTTCGAGCGCCCCGGCGTAGTCGTACTCCTCGAACGCCGCCGTGGCGGAGTCGACCACCTCGCGCAGCGCCGCCAGCATGGCGAGGTCGGCGGGGTTCGTCACCGCGGAGGTGTCGGCTCCCGCGCCGAAGCCGAGGATGAACTTGCTGGCGTTCAACACCTTCATCGCGAGCCGGCGTCCGACCTTCATCTGGGTCTCGTCGAAGGGCGAGTCCAGGCCCGGCCTCGTCATGGCGGCCCGCCAGCGGACGGCGTCAGCGCCGAACTTGTCGAGGATCTCTGTCGGCACCACGACGTTGCCCTTGGACTTGCTCATCTTCTTGCGGTCGGGGTCGACGACGAAGCCCGAGATGGTGGCCCGCTTCCACGGCAGCTCGCCGAGTTCGAGGTGCGAGCGCACCACCCTGCTGAACAGCCACGTGCGGATGATGTCGTGCGCCTGCGGGGCGACGTCCATGGGGAAGGTCAGCGCGAACAGGTCGGGGTCGGTCTCCCAGCCGCAGGCGAGCTGCGGGGTGAGCGAACTCGTCGCCCAGGTGTCCATGACATCGGGGTCGGCGATGAAACCGCCCGGCACGCCGCGCTGGGACTCGTCGTAACCCTCGGGCACGTCCGTCGACGGGTCGACCGGCAGCGTCTCCTCGGCCGCGGTGAGGGGACGGGAGTAGTCGGGCTCGCCGTCGGCGTCCAGCGGATACCACACCGGGAACGGGACGCCGAAGAAGCGCTGCCGCGAGATCAGCCAGTCGCCGTTCAGCCCGTTGACCCAGTTCGCGTAGCGGTGGCGCATGTGGTCGGGCACCCAGGCCAGTTCCTCACCGCGCGCCAGCAGCGCCTGCTTGAGGTCGTCGTCCCGGCCGCCGTTGCGGATGTACCACTGCCTGGTGGAGATGATCTCGAGGGGCTTCTCGCCGCGCTCGTAGAAGTTCGCCATGCGCTGCGTGGGCTTCGGCTCGCCGTCCAGCAGGCCGGCTTCGCGCAGCAGGGCGACCATCGCTTCGCGTGCGCCGAAGGTGGTCTTGCCGGCGAGTTCGGCGTACGGCTCGCGGTTGACCAGCCAGTCCGGCGTCTCGCCCTGCAGCCTGCCGTCGCGGGTGATGAGGGTCCTGGTCGGCAGCCTGAGCTCGCGCCACCACTGGACGTCGGTGAGGTCTCCGAAGGTGCAGCACATCGCGATGCCTGCACCCTTGTCGGGTTCGGCGGCGGGGTGGGCGAGGACGGGGATCTCCACCCCGAACACCGGGGAGGTGACTGTCGTGCCGAACAGCGGCTGGTAACGCTCGTCGTCCGGGTGGGCGATCAGCGCGCACACCGACGGGATCAGCTCGGGACGCGTCGTCTCGATGTACACCGGGCCGTCGGGCGAACCGAAGGCGACCCTGTAGTAGTGGCCCGGGTACTCACGGGCCTCCAGCTCGGCCTGGGCGACGGCGGTCTGGAAGGTGACGTCCCACAGCGTCGGCGCCTCGGCGAGGTACGCCTCCCCGCGGGCGTGGTTGCGCAGGAACGCGAGCTGGCTGATGCGCTGGGTGGAGGGGGCGATGGTGGTGTAGAGCAGGCTCCAGTCCACGCTGAGGCCGAGGGTGCGCCACAGGTTCTCGAAGGCGACCTCGTCCACGGCCGTGAGCTTCAGGCACAGCTCGACGAAGTTCTTCCGGCTGATCGGCACCTGGCGCTTGGGGTCGGGCTGGGCCGGCGGCGTGAAGTCGGGGTCGTAGGGGATCGACGGGTCGCAGCGGACGCCGTAGAAGTTCTGTACCCGGCGCTCGGTGGGCAGGCCGTTGTCGTCCCAGCCCATCGGGTAGAAGACGTGCTTGCCGCGCATGCGCTGGTAGCGGGCTATCACGTCGGTGTGGGTGTAGCTGAAGACGTGGCCGACGTGCAGCGAGCCGGAGACGGTCGGCGGGGGAGTGTCGATGCTGAAGACCTGCTCGCGGGCCTCGGGGCGGACGAAGGAGTACGTCCCCTGCTCTGCCCAGCGCTTGGTCCAGACCGCCTCCAGCCCCTCCAGCACCGGACGATCCGGTACTTCCACGCCGGCGGAGGTCGCGGCGGGCAGGGTCTGGAGTGGCGTGTCAGTCATGGGGTGAATCTTACGAACCGCGTCGCGGCGCAGTCACATCACCGCGCCCGCATGAGAGCGCGGACCCGGGCGTCCGGCGTTGTGCAAGGGCTGGTGTGGGAGGCGTGGCGGTAGTATTTTGCGCGACAACCCTTAGCGAACGGAACGGTCTTTTCATGACTGCCAGCGAGCCCCTCTCGGGCACTGCCCTCGGAGTGTCGGCGCGGGTCAGGGCCGCGGCTCCCCATCTCTCCCAGTCGATGAGCAGGATCGCGCACGTCCTGTCGGAACGGCCGGAAGCCGTGCTGACGCTCTCGATCAACGAGCTCGCCGCCGAGTCCGGGACCTCCGCCGCGACCGTCACGAGGTTCTGCCAGTTGCTCGGCTACACGGGCTATCCGGCGCTGCGGATGAGCGCCGCCGCCGACGCCGGCAGGTCGACCGCCACCGAGTCGTGGACGCGTGAGGCCGGCCAGGTGTTCAACGCCGGGGACTCGCCGATCCAGATCGTCAGGAACCTGCTCGCCGCCCAGCTCACCGTCCTGCAGACCGCCGTCGACCTGCTGGACGTCGACGCGCTGGAGCGCGTGGCCACCGCCGTCATGCGGAGCAGGCATGTCGACGTCTACGGCATGGGCGGCAGCGGCGTGATGGCGGTCACGCTGCAGCAGCGGCTGTACAGGATCGGGCTGAACGTCCACGCCTGGACCGAGCACCACCTGGCGCTGGCCAGCGCAGCCCTGCTCGACAAGCGCTGCCTCGCCATCGCGCTGTCGAACTCCGGGCAGACCCGCGAGACGCTGGAACTGATCTCGCTGGCGAGGAAGCGCGGGGCTTTCACTGTCGCGTTCACCGGCGATCCGCTGTCGCCGATCGCCGAGGCGGCCGACCTGCACATCAGGAC
>JAEWIK010000071.1 GCA_023387135.1 Actinomycetes bacterium
ACCATGAGCTGCTCGACCATGTGCTCCTGGCCGACGATGACCCGCTGCACCTGAGCGATGGCGTCGCTCAGCACGCCGGCGGCCTCGGCGGTCTCGGGATTGGAGTTGGTCGGGGGCGCGGGCGGCGGAGACTGCGGCGCGTGCTGCGGTGCCTGCTGCGGCGGCGGGTAGCCCGCCCCGGGCGGTGGAGGGTAAGCGGCCGGCCCTGTGGGTGGCGGGAATCCCGGTTGGGACTGCCCCTGGGGCTGGGTCGGGTTTGTCACGCGCTTCTCCTGCTCCGTCTCGCGGGTGGCTTGAGTGCGACCACGATACCGCCCGCTCCTAGGGGCTCCTTGTGTGCGCGAGCCCCGGCGGACGGGAGGCAGCACGCTGGGCTGCCGCCGTCCGCAACCCGCCCCGCACACCGGCGGGGACCCGCTGGCGACGGCTGGCACAATGGTCGCCGTGACCACGCCCGAGCCGCCCGCCGACGGTACCGGCACGGGTGCGCCCAGGCTGACTCCGCTGTGGCGGGACGACCCGCCCAAGGTCGGCGACTTCTGGCTCGACGCCAGGCTGACGGCGTCGCCCTCGGGCGTCGCCTACATAGGTCACGACGACCACGCGACCTCGGTGATGCTGATCCTGCTGTCGGCCGGGGCTGCGGCCGACCCCGCCGCCCGCGAGCGGTTCGCCGGCACCGTCAACCAGATGCACATCGACACGGTCATCGCCCGCGGCGGGCACGGCCAGGACACCGGCAGGCTCGGCCACAGGATGCGTCCCGAGACCGACGACCCGGTGGGGCCCGACGATGCCCCGCTGGCGCCCTGGGCGGCGCTCGCGTACGACGCCAGCCCGCGCGCCCTCGCCGAGGCCGACAGGGTGCTCTCCGAGGTGGATCTCTCGCGGCTCGCCTTGCAGGGCGCCCCGTCCGGCCCCGACTACCGGCTGCACTGGATCAACCAGACCCGTCCCGGCATCTCGCGGCTGTGGCCGCTGCCGTGGCCGGGTCGCCACGACAGGGCGGGCTGGCTGAGCATCCTGGCGTCCTGGCTGCTGATGATGCTGCTGGCAGCGCTGGCGGTGCTGATAGCGATCCTCATCTTCCAGCAGGCACCCCAGGAGCAGCCGCCGCCTCCGGTGCCCCCGACCGGGTCGCCGCCGCCCACCAGCGCGTCGGGGTCGCCGCCGCCGTCCTCTGCCTCCCCGTCACCGTCGTCGGCGTCTCCGTCCTCGGGCTCGCCGTCGCCTTCGTCGGGGTCGCCGTCCCCGTCGTCAGCGTCCCCCAGCCCTTCCAACGGGTCGCCGAGCCCGTCGTCAGGCTCGCCGTCGCCCGGGGAGTCGCCGTCGGGGCTGCCCGGCTCGCCCACGCCGAACTCCAGACTGTGACACGTCCGCGCCTGATCGTCTCGGACCTGGACGGGACCTTCCTCAGCCCGGACGGGACGATCTCGGATGTGAACCGGTCCGCCGTCGAGGTGGCGGCCCGCCAGGGCATCGCCTTCGTGGCCGCCACCGGACGTCCGATCCGCTGGCTGACGCTGCTGGCCGAACTGCGGAGCGCACATCCGCTCGTCATCGCGTCCAACGGCGCCGTGCTGTGGGACCTCGCCGCCCGCGAGGTCGTGGAGTTCAGCGCCGTCGACGCCGCGTGTGCGCGCGAGCTGTGTACCCGGCTGCGCGCCGGCGTCCCCGGCATCTACTTCGGGGTCGAGACGATCCACGGCTTCCGCTGCGAGCCCGGCACGCCGACCGGCCACGCCGAGTCGGCGGAATTCGTCGCCGACGTCCTGGACACCGACGACCCGATCCTCAAGGTGCTGGGGTTCCATGGCGACCTCAACTCCGCAGAACTCGACGCCCGTGTCGAGGGCCTGGCCGGCGACCTGGTCACCGTCACGCACTCGACGCGGGAGGGCCTCGGCCTGGTCGAGATCAGCGCGCTCGGGGTGTCGAAGGCGTCGGCACTGATCAGGCTCTGCGAGAAGCTGGGAGTCGAGCCCGGCGAGGTGGCCGCCTTCGGGGACATGCCCAACGACGCCGCCATGCTGGCGTGGGCGGGGATCCCGCACGTCGTCGCCAACGCGCACAGGTCGCTGGTGGACGCGGGCTTCCCCGTCGTGGGCTCCAATGCCGACTCCGGAGTGGGACGCCAGATCCTCGCGCTGCTGGGGTGACCGGGCGTTCGCCACAATGGGTGTCATGGCCCTGCTCTCCAGGACGCGCCTCGAGCCGTCAGTCCTCAGTTCCCTCGCCTCCCACCTCGGGCGCCGTCCGCGGGTGCTCGCGTGGGCGAAGACCGCCGACGGCCACGTCGTCGGGCTGCCGGGCGAGTTGGCGTTGGAGACCGGCGGACGGTGGCAGTCGCAGCCCTGGCACGAGATCGACAAGGGCACCTGGGACGAACAGGCGGGACGGCTCTCGTGGACCCGTTCGGACGGGACGTCGGAAGAGCTTCAACTGGCTGACGGCAAGCGCTTCGCCGACCTCTTCAACGAGCGGGTGACAGCCAGCATCGTGTTCCGCCGCAGGGTCGAACTCGGCCGCGGCCGCTATGTCGCCGTGGCGCTCCGCAGGGACCTCGGACAGGTCGGCGAACAGACGATCTGGACGACGACTCCGGGGCCCGGCGTCGACCTCTCGGACCCCGAGGTGTCGGCCCGGGTCGACGCGGTGAGAGCGGATTTCGGTATCTCCTGACGTAGCTGGTAACGTACCTTTCCGCGCCCAGCGCGATCCCCTGTAGCTCAATTGGCAGAGCATCTGACTGTTAATCAGAGGGTTCCTGGTTCGAGTCCAGGCGGGGGAGCATCACGAAGCCCCGTGTCCACGACACGGGGCTTTTGCGTGCCTCGGCAGCGTCCGGCGAGCAGGCGGGGACGCCTCAGGGCGTCGGTTCGCCGCCCGTCACGCTGAGGGTCGAACCCGACACGTAGCTCGACTCGGGTGAGGCGAGGAAGACGTAGGCGGGTGCGAGTTCGGCGGGCTGTCCCCCGCGTCCCAGCGGGGTGGACTGGCCGAAGGACGTGAGCTTCTCCATCGGCTGGCCGTGCGAGGGCTGCAGCGGCGTCCAGATGGGGCCAGGGGCGACGGCGTTCACCCGGATGCCCTGCGGTGCCAGTTGCTGGGCGAGGCCCTTGGTGAAGTTGTTGATGGCCGCCTTGGTCGTCGCATAGTCGACCAACGTCGGCGACGGCTGGTAGGCCTGAATGGAACTGGTGTTGATGATCGTCGACCCCGGCGGCATGTGCGGCACCGCGGCGCGGGTGATGTAGAACATCGCGTAGACGTTGGTCTTCATCGTGTCGTCGAACTGCTCGTCGGAGATCTCGACGATGCTGTCCTGCGTCACCTGCTTGCCGCCGTTGTTGACGAGGATGTCAATGCCTCCGAACTCGGCCACCGTCCGCTCGACGAGCGACCTGCAGTACTCGGGGTCCCTGAGGTCGCCCGGCAGCGCGAGAGCCTTGCGGCCCGCCTTCTGGATGAGGTCGAGGATGCGCCTGGCGTCCGGTTCCTCCTGCGGCAGGTAGCTGATGGCGACGTCCGCCCCCTCTCTCGCGAAGGCGATCGCGGCCGCCGCGCCGATGCCGGAGTCGCCGCCGGTGATGAGCGCCCGGCGATCGGTGAGCCGGCCCGACCCGCGGTAGGTCTCTTCCCCGTGGTCGGCGAGCGGCTTGAGGTCACGATCGAGGCCGGGCTCGGGCTGCTGCTGCTCGGGCGGCGCGATCTTCTCGTAGCGGGTCACTGGATTGTCGAAGGTGGTCTGGTCGTTGCTCATGCTGTCCTCGTCATCCGGGGCGTCGGGAATTCCGCCTCCCGGATCTGGTACCCGCTGGGGATCTTCCGAACCGAGAGCGAGGGCCCGACTCCTGACGGAGCGGGCCCTCGCGGTGCTTGCCGATGACGGCGAGCGTCCCTCGCGGGTCAGGTCAGCGGCGAGGACACGGCGCGCCGCGTCCTGGTGAGGACGATGCCGAGACCGATCATGGCGACCGCCAGCAGGAAGTGCAGCCAGTTGTCGGCGGTGTTCAGCGGGACGAAGTTGGCGCCGCTCTCCATCGGGACGAACAGGCCGTAGAGCCACAGCACCGCGTACACCACGCCGCCCCAGATGAGGAACGCGCGGGCCGTGGAGGCGGACCGGGCGAGGGCGATGCCTGCCACGCCGAACAGCAGGTGGACGATGTTGTGGAGGATCGATACCTGAAAGAGACCGAGCAGCATGGCGCCCGATTCATGACCGGCGGCCATGAGGTCGTCATAGTTCGTGGTCACGCCGGGGACGAAGCCGAGGATGCCCACGAGCAGGAAGACCACCCCGAAGACCAGGCTCGCGGTCTGGACCGGGGTGGCGGTCATACCGCCCATGCGGGCGGACGATTGTGTCATGACAAGCCTCTTTCATTAGGGGTACTGACTCGCTGACGTATACCCACACCCCTTCAGCCGCACTCCCCCGGCACGTCCGGGCGGCTCGGGCGGTGCGGACGGGCCGTCGTCCGCTCTGGGATTTACCGCGAAACTCCCCCGCCGCTACGCCCTTCCGGGAGATAGTTGTCAGGTGGGCGGGACAACAATGCCGGGTGGTCTTCGTGCCGCGTTCCCCGAAGGGCTCAAGCTGGGTTCCCGGGACGGCTGGCGTACCCAGAAGCCCCTGTGGTCGTCGTCGCGGGGCAGGTGGAGCGTCGCCACCCAGATCCTCGCCATCCAGGCCGGCGCCATCCTGCTGCTCATGGTGGCCGTGGGCTGCTGGCTGGTTCAGTCTTCCAGACAGGACGCCGAGAACGACGCGATCGACAGGGCGAGCATGACCGCTACCGCGCTCGCCGAGTCGACCTGGCTGCCTGAGGCCATCCAGACCGCCGACCCGCCGTCCATTCTCAGCCAACCGCTCGAACGAATCCGGCAGGCCAACGACCTGAGCTTCATCGTCGTGATGGACACCTGCGGCCTGCCCTGGGCACGTCCCGACTCTGCGGAGTTCGGACAGACCTACATCAACGAACTGGGTTCGGTGCAGAGCGGCAAGACAGTCACCGAGGACTTCGTGGACGGGCTCGGTCCGTCTGTGAGAACGATAGTGCCGGTCTTCTCGGGGAACCGGCTCGTCGCGCTGGTCGCGACCGGCGTGCTGATCGCGGAGGTCGAGCGCACTGCCACTCACGAAGCGCTCCAGCTCGGCGCGGTCGCGACGGCACCGCTCGCCCTGGGCGCCCTGGGCACCTGGTGGGTGAGTCGCCGCGTCCGCCGGCAGACTCGCGGGCTCAGCCCCGTGGACCTGGAGAGGCTCGCGTCGTTCCACGGCGCCCTGCTGCACTCCGTCCGCGCGGGGCTCATCATGGTGGGGCGCGACCAGACAGTGGTGCTCTGCAACGACGAGGCGCGCAGGCTGCTCGGCACCCCTTATGTGACTGTCGGGATGCCGGTCAGTGAACTGGACCTCGACCCGCGCCTGAAAGCGCTGATCGCCTCCGGCGAGGACTGCGAGGGCGAGACCTTCGTCGCCGGCAAGACGGCGCTGGTGGTCAACCAGCTGAGCGCCACGCTGGACGGCCAGGACATCGGGACCGTCATCACGCTGCGTGACAGGACGAACCTCGTGCGGCTGACCAGTGAGGTCGAGTCGCTGAGGTCGTTCAGCGACATGCTGCGCAGCCGCGCCCATGAGGCCGACAACCGGCTGCACACGGTCGTCATGCTGGTCGAGATGGGACGGTACGACGAAGCGATCAGGTTCGCCACGGAGTCGATCGAGCAGAGCCAGGCCCTGGTCGACGCCGTAACGGGAGCGATCGAGGACGCGCCGGTCGCCGCGCTGCTGCTCGGCAAGCTCGCTCAGGCCGAGGAGAGGGGTGTCGCGCTCCGCCTCGCCGACGACCTCTACCTCCCCACGACAGGGCTGGCCGCCGGCGACGTCGTCGTGATCCTCGGCAACCTCGTCGACAACGCCATCGACGCCGCCGCCGAGACCGCGGAGCCGCGCTGGGTGCACGTCGCCGGCAGGATCGACGACGCGGACGGCGTGCGTACCGCGGTGTTCCAGGTCACCGACTCCGGACCGGGGCTGCCGGAGCACGCCAGGGAGTCAGCCTTCCAGCGAGGCTGGACGACGAAGCCGGTGACCGATCCCGAGGCTCGTCCTGAGGGGCGCGGCATCGGCCTGGCGCTGGTGGGCGCGACGGTCCGTCGCCTGGGCGGGACGATCGCTGTGCAGTCCGAACCGTCCCGGTTCACGGTGACGCTGCCCCTGCCGAGAGTCGAGGTCGAAGGGTGATCAGGACCCTGATCGTGGACGACCAGCCCGCCGTCGCCGAGGGGCACGCCGCCTACGTGCGGCGGGTGAGCGGCTTCGAGGTGGCGGGCGTCGTCCATTCCGGCCCCGAGGCGCTGGCACGCTGCAGGCAGGGCGGGATCGATCTCGTCCTGCTCGACCTGGCGCTGCCTGGGATGCACGGGCTGGAGGTCGCCCGCGCGCTGCAGGCCATGCCTGAGGGCCCCGACGTGATGGTGCTGACGGCGTCCAGAGACCTTCACACGGTGCGAGCCGCCATGCGGACGGGCGCCCTGCACTACATCGTGAAGCCCTTCACGTTCAGCATGCTGCGCGACAAGCTGGTCAACTACTCCAGCTACCGGGAGGTCGCGACGTCCGACGCCCAGATCATGGACCAGGTGCAGATCGACGCGGCGCTCGCCACCCTGCGCGATCCCGGCACGGGAGACCTGGCGAAGGGCATCTCGAGGGAGACCCTCGACGCCGTCAGGAAGGCCCTGAGGACCGAGCCGGACGGGCTGAGCGCGTCCAAGGTGGGCGAGGCGATCGGCGCCTCCCGCGTGACGGCCCGCCGCTACCTGGAGTACCTCGCCGACAACGCGGTGTGCGATCGGGTGCCGCTGTACGGCCGCACCGGCCGCCCCGAGGTCGTGTACCGGCTGCGCCGCAAGCCCGCCGAGGGGTCGCCCTCCTGAGACGGCAAAACCCGTTGCGGGAACGATATGTACAGAACCTTCCCGCGACGGACGCGAGGGTGCATCGTCTTCTTGCGGGCGAAAGAGCGAGAAAGGCAGGTCCCCATGGTCACCCTCCCGACCACTGTCACCACTGTCGCTCTGGTCTCCGCAGACCGGCACGAGCAATCTGACGCTCACTCCGGCACCCACCCCGATTGTTAGGTAATGGTCCGACTCTGAGCGGGCTCGGCATCGCCCTCCCCCCGGCAGCCCGAGCCCGCTCAGTGTCTTTGGCGGCCACGACGCCCCTTACGGCATACTTGGCAGGCACCTCCAAGGGGCGGTAGCTCAGCTGGTCAGAGCAGGGGACTCATAATCCCTGGGTCGTGGGTTCGAGCCCCACCCGCCCCACCAGCGTCCTATCGCTCGTTCACTAGGCATCTTACGCCCGAACGAACGGACCGCAACAGGCCAGAAGGTTGCACCAGAGACCCCTCTTATTGCACGATAGGCGCACGTCGTGCAATAAGGATCGGAGGCTCCGATGGGCCGCGAACGCCGCGAGTTCGGGTCGATCCGCAAGCTCGCGTCGGGCCGCCACCAGGCCGTCTACACGGGCCCGGACCTGTTGCGGCACGTCGCCCCGACCACCTTCCAGGCGAAGATCGACGCCGAGGGCTGGCTCCACGAGGAGCGCAAGCTGATCGAGGCCAACGAGTGGTCTCCCCCGAAGCATCGGGCCGAGAAGGCTCGAGCGGTGGCCACGACGCCGGACTTCGAGACCTATGCGAAGAAGTGGCTCGCCAAGCGCCGCACGGACAGGGGGGAGCCGCTGCGGGCGTCTACCAGGGCCAACTATGAGGCGACCCTGGAGCACCACTTGGTGCCGACGTTCGGGCGGATGCGGCTACGCGACATCACGAAGGGTGCGGTGCGCCGCTGGTACGAGGACACGTTGGAAGGCAACGGCGACACCCCGCGGGCGAACTCGAAGGCGTACGGGCTGCTGCGGGCGATCATGAACAGCGCCGTCGACGAGGACCTGATCGAGGCCAGCCCGGTGCACATCCGCGGCGCCGGCTACCAGCCGAAGCGGCGCCGGCTCGAGCCCGCCTCAATCGAGGAACTCGACGTGATCGTCGAGAACATGCCCGAGAAGTGGAAGCCGATGGTGCTGCTCGCCTCCTGGTGTGCGCTGCGCTACGGCGAGATCGCCGAGCTGCGCCGCAAGGACATCAAGCTGCGACACGTCAACGGTCGCTGGACAGGGGTGATCCAGGTGCGCCGCGGCGTGGTGTGGGTCAACCGCAAGATCCAGGTCGAGCCGCCGAAGTCGGAGGCCGGCATCCGCGACGTGGCGATCCCGCCGCATCTGATCCCGGTCATCAGGGAGCACCTCGAGACACACGCGGCGCCCGGCCAGGAGGGGCTCCTCTTCCCGGCCGCCAACGGACGCCAGCAGTGGCCCTCAACGATCACCGGCTACTTCAAGAAGGCCGCGCAGATCGCGGGGCGCTCGGACCTCCGCTTCCATGACTTGCGCCACACAGGCGCGGTGATGGCCGCCCAACAGGGCGCGACTCTCGCGGATCTGCAGGCCCGGCTCGGTCACTCGACCGCGAACGCTGCCCTGCTCTACCAGCACACTGCGAAAGGCCGCGACCAGATGATCGCTGAAGGCTTGTCGCGGCTCGCACGCAACTAGATAGGAAGGGCGTTCTGAGGTCGCCGGATCTACTCGGTACGCGTGCTGCGCCAGGCAATGCACCGCATGTGCTGCATCGATAGTCTCAAGCCATGTATCTCGGGAAGCCTCTCGCGACTCCAGCGGGAGCACTGCCAGCGGCGTTGGCTGCCTCCGCGCTCGATGGTCGTCTCACGATCTATGCCGGCGCGGGGATATCTGCGGCAGCACCAACCAACCTCCCGGGTGCCGCGGGATTGGCCAAGCTCCTGTTCGACCACCTTGCCGCGACCATCCCTATGGGAGGAGTCGACGAGTGGGATCTCCTAGCAGTGGCCGATCGAGTGGCCGCCCAGCCGGCAGGCAAGCCGCTAATTCGGAGTGCCATCCTGCGCGTCGCGTCCATGACGAGCGCGCGCCATAACTACGCACATTCGGTGCTCGCACTACTGCTGTGTGAAGGTGTGGCCACGGTTATTGAAACGAACTACGACGACTGCATAGAGCGCGCCGCGTTGCCCGAGCGCCTCAGTGTCGTTGTAACAGATGCGGATCGCATCGACATGCGCATGGCATCACTGCTGAAAGTGCACGGTTGCGCAACGCGCCCCAG
>JAEWIK010000118.1 GCA_023387135.1 Actinomycetes bacterium
GAGCAGATCTTCGCCGACAGGATCGGCCATCCGGTCCACCTCGTCAACGACGCGGACGCCGCCGGCATCGCCGAGGTGAAGTACGGCGCCGCCAAGGGCCACCCGGGGCTCGTGCTGGTGACGACGCTCGGCACCGGCATCGGCAGCGCGCTCATCTATCGCGGCGTGCTCGTGCCCAACACCGAACTCGGCCATCTCGAGATCGACGGCTACGACGCCGAGACCCAGGCGTCGGCAGGCGTGAAGACGAGGCTCAAGCTCAGCTACTCCAAGTACATCCCCCGCGTGCAGCGCTACTACGAGCGGCTGGAGGCGCTGTTCTGGCCGGACCTGCTCGTCGTGGGCGGCGGCATCTCCAAGGACGCCGAGAAGTTCCTGCCGAAGCTCCAGTTGCGGACGCCGATCGTCCCGGCCGCGCTGGAGAACAGGGCGGGCATCATCGGCGCGGCCTGGCTGGCTGCCGACTCGCTGAGGAACCCCGACCCCCTGGCCTGAGGACGCGGGCGCCTACGGCCCGGGCCACTGCGGGCCGAGCACGCCTACATGCGCTCGGGAGCCGCGATTCCCAGCAGGTCGAGCCCTGCGGCGAGCACCTTCTTGGTCGCCAGGCACAGGCCGAGCCGGGACGCGCGCACGTCCCCTTCGCTCTTCAGCACCGGGCACTTCTCGTAGAACGCGCTGAGGCAGCCCGCCAACTCGTAGAGGTAGCCGCACAGCCTGTGCGGCTGCAGCGTCTCGGCCACCGTGTCGACCACCTCGCCGAAGCGGGACAGCAGCAGCGCCAGCGTCTGCTCCTCCGGTTCGCCCAGGACGCTGACCGGACCGACCGGATACCCCTCGGCCTCGGCCTTGCGCAGGATCTGGGTGACGCGCGCGTGCGCGTACTGCAGGTACGGGCCGGTGTCGCCGGTCGTGGCGACCATCCGCTCGACGTCGAAGGCGTAATCCTTCTGGAGGCCCGAGGAGAGGTCGGCGTACTTGATGGCCGCCAGCGCGATCTCGGGAGCGGCCTCCGCCTCGGCCGCGTCGAGCAGCGAGTTGAGGGTGACGGCGGTGCCTTCGCGCGTGGAGAACTTCTTGCCGTCGGCACCGAGCACCTGGCCGAAGCCGACGAACTCTGCCGACACCTCGTCCGGCAGGTACCCGGCCTTCCGCGCGACGGCGAAGACCAGGTCGAAGTGGAACTGCTGGGGGGCGCCCACGACGTAGATCAGCCGGTTCGCGTCCAGGTCGCCCACCCTGTGCCTGATGGCGGCGAGGTCGGTGCAGTCGTAGCCGTACCCGCCCTGGGAGTTGCGGATCATCGCCGGGGCGGGGAACCCCTCGGCGAAGACCACGAGCGCGCCGTCGTCGACGACGGCGATCCCGCGCTCCTCGAGGTCGCCCGCCACCACGGGCAGGTCGGCGTTGTAGATCGACTCCCCCGCGAGGTCGGCGTCGCTCAGCAGGATGTTCATGCGACGGTAGGTGGCGTTGAAGCCCGCCAGCGAGACGTCGATCAGCTTGCGCCAGATCTCCCGGGTCGTCGGGTCGCCGGCCTGCAGGGCGACGACCCTGTCATGCGCCCTGGCGGCGAACTCGTCGGACTCCTTCAGGTGCGAGTTCGCGCGCTGGTAGAGGGCTTCGGCCCCGGCGAGGTCGAGGGTGGCGACGTCGAGGTCCTCTTCCAGGGACTGCTCGACGAGCATGCCGAACTGGCGTCCCCAGTCACCGATGTGGTTCTGGGGGATGACAGTGTGACCTGTCGCCCGCAGCACCCGCGTGAAGCAGTCGCCGATGATGGTCGAGCGCAGGTGGCCGACGTGCATCTGCTTGGCGACGTTCGGGCTGGAGTAGTCGATGACAACTGTCCTGGGCGCCGCTGTGGTGTTGATGCCCGCCCTGGGATCGGCCAGCACCTCGGACGCGACCCGCGCCAGCACCTCGGTCTTGAGCCGCAGGTTGATGAAGCCGGGGCCGGCTATCTCGAGCGGCTCGCACAGGTCGGAGAGGTCGATGCGTTCCACCAGCGCCGCGGCGATCTCACGCGGCGGGCGTCCCTCGGCGTTGGCGAGCCGCAGCGCGACGTTCGTCTGGTAGTGGCCGAACTGGGGCCTGGTCGCCGGTCGTAACTCGGGGTCGATTCCGGCAGCGGCTTCGACACGAGCGGCGAGGACGGCGGGCAGAGACAGCATGGGCGCCATTTTCGCACGCGCGCGGTGGCGCCTTCGACAGCCGCCTCAGCGGCGTACCCACGGCCGCTGGGTGGCGACGTCCCACAGCAGCTTGAGGTTGGCGGCCACCTCACGGCGGACGCCGTAGTCCCACCGTTGCGAACTCGACCTCGCCGAGGTGTCGCCCACGCCGAGGGCGTCGATGCCGAGCAGCCCGCAGATCGCGAGCGCCCGTGGCAGGTGGTAGCGCTGGCTCACGACGGTGAGTCTCGTGAGGCCGAAGACGTCCCGCGCCCGCGAGCACGACGCGTAGGTGTCGAGCCCCTCGCGGTCGAGCAGCAGCGCGGACTCCGGAACGCCTTCCGCCACCAGGTAGTCCCGCATGGCCGCGGGCTCGTCGTAGAACCTGCTCCTGCCGTCCCCCGAGAGCAGCAGCGTGGAGGCCAGCCCGCGCCGGTAGAGGTCGGCCGCCACGTCGAGCCGTGCCCGCAGGAAGCCCGAAGGACGTCCGCCGGGATAGACCTCGGCGCCCAGCACCAGCGCCACCTCGGCGGCGGGAACCTCGTCGCCACTCACCACCCTGTTCCTGGTGGCGAGGTGGATGCAGCCCGCCAGCAGGAGCGGGCCGCCGAGCACGGCGGTGGTGACGGCGAGCGCCGCCCGCGCAGGTCCTTCCATGCAGCTACCTTAGGAGGCCGCCGAACCCCGCCGCCCGGCGCGCGGCTCCCGATCCTTCGCACCGCCGCGTCGGGGTACGCAACAGCCTCCGGTCGCCGGTCGCCACCCCGTCGCCCGGTGATACATTTCTCCAACAAACGGGGTCACCCCCGCCTGTGTGCGTGCCTGCGGAGGAACTGTGTCCAGGGGTCGAAGACGGTGGCTTGCGCGACTCGGCGCAGTGGCTGTCCTTGCCGTCGCCACCCTCCTGGCCGCCGAGCCGGCGGTCCTCGCCGAACCTACCCCCGCGGCCCCGTCCCAGCTCCGCGTGACCTTCAGGTCCACCATGGCGGCGATCAGTTGGGACGGCGGGCTCCCTGCCGACGCCGTCGTCGAACTGTCGGAGACGCCGGCGTTCTCCTACGCCCGGCGGCTCGACGTCACCGAGAGCATCGCGCTCTTCACCGGCCTGAAGCCCGACACCAACTACTACGTCAGGGTCTACCCGCGCTCGGTCGACGGGACCGTGGGCGCCCCGACCTCGCCCCAGAGCTTCACCACGCCCGAACAGCAGTACCCGGCGGCGGCGCCGACCCTCGCCCTCGCTCCGCTCACCACGACCTCGCTCACTGCCACCTGGAACGCCGTCACGATGGCGGCCTCCTACGTCGTCCAGGCCAGCACCGACGCCGAGTTCGGTGGCGAGCCAGCGTCCTTCACCGCCGAGGAGCCGACAGCCGTCCTCGACGGGCTGACGGGGAAGACCACCTACTACGCGCGGGTCAGGGCGCTCGGCAAGGACGGCGCCCCGCTCAGCGACTGGTCGGCGACCGCCTCGGCCGCCACCCCCGAGTCGCTGCCGTTGCGGGTGGCGAGCTGGAACGTCCTGTGTGAGAACTGCTCGAAGGGCAAGGCGAGCTGGGCCAAGCGGCGCGGCGCGATAGTGCAGTACATCAAGGAACAGGACCCCGACGTCCTCGGCGTGCAGGAGGCGTCCCAGGGGCGCATCCCCGGCGGCAGGACGCAGTACAACGACCTGCTCCTGAGGCTCGGCGAGCCCTACGCGATCACCGACGCCGCCAGGTCCGCCTCGCTCGCGGTCAGGATCATCTACAACTCCGAGCGGGTGAAGCTGCTCGACAAGGGCTCGACCTACCTGCCGCGCGGCCCGTCCAAGCGCACCGCCACCTGGGCGATCTTCGAGCAGCTGTCGACCGGCAAGAAGTTCTTCTACCTGAGCACCCATCTCGAGCCGAACAACGACAAGAAGGGCTCGAACAAGAACTACAACGTCCGCAAGCGCCAGGCCCGCGCCGTCGTCGAGGTCATCAAGAAGAACAACCCCGACGGCCTGCCCGTGATAGCCGTCGGCGACTTCAACTCCACCAAGTGGGACGACCCGAGCAACGCGCCGTACGACATCATGCAGGCGGCCGGCTACCGCGATCCGCTCGGCAATGCCTATGAGAGCCGCGGCAGCGCACCGGGCGCGTTCGTCGAGAACCGCATCAACACCTCGTACGCCAGCTTCAACATGTACCTGCGCAAGGCCCGCAGGTCTCCCGGCGACGTCAACGGCTCGAACCCCGACTACATCTTCGTCAGCCCGATGCGGGTGAGTGAGTACGAGACTGTCGTGAAGGTCGACTCGGCAGGCAGGTGGCGGGGAGTCATCCCGTCCGACCACAACCTGATCCGCGCGACGGTCTGGCTGCCCTAGCCGCGGTGCGGCCGCCGGCGCCTGAGGCGCCGTCACGAGGCCTCGCCAGCGCTTTACCCATCTAGAGGCGGCGTTGAGAGTTACATCGCTGTGACTCAGGGCTCCCGGGCCGCCGCTGCTAGCGTCCGGTCGACGGTCCCGGATTCACAGGAGTCTTCTTCATGTCGCATGCGTCACGCCGGTACGGGCGGGATCTCCCGCGCGCCCTCACGCTACCGGCGCTCGTCGTCATGCTGGTGAGCATCCTCACGGCCTCCCTGCTCGTCGGCGTCGAGACCGCCGACGCCGCCAGCTACAAAGCCCCGACAAGCCTGAAGGCGGCCTCCACCAGCCAGACGGCGGCGCGACTCACGTGGAAGGCGGTCTCGAAGGCGACCTCCTACAAGGTGAAGTTCGACGACAACGCCGGCCTGTCGTCGCCGTCGTACGCCACCAGTTCCACCACCAGCGTCGAGCTGAAGGGGCTGAAGCCGGGCACCAGGTACTGGGCGACGGTCGTGGTCGTGAACAGCAAGGGCAAGGCCCTCGGCAAGTTCTCCAAGGTCGTCGGGTTCAGGTCGCAGCCGAAGGGGAGCTACGTCCAGCTCGCTCCCGCCAGCCTGAAGATCACCTCGACCGCAGCGACGGCGCTGCGCGTGACCTGGTCGGCGGTGCCGGGAGCCACCAGGTACCGCGTCAAGTACTCGACGAGCTCGAAGATGAGCTCGCCCGGCTACGCCTACAGCACCACCACCAGCGTCGACATCAGCAGACTCCGGTCGAACGCCACCTACTACCTCCAGGTGAGCAGCGTCACGGCGCAGGGCGGCAACCTCAGCCAGTACACGGCGAAGCTGAAGGCCAAGACCCGGCCGAAGAACAGCGTCTCGCAGCTGTCCCCGACCGGCCTGAAGGCGTCGGGGATCACCGTCGTCGCGGGCACCCTGAGCTGGGCACCGCGCGGCTCCACGAACAAGTACCAACTCCGCTACTCCACGTCGAGCAGCTTCAGCAAGCCGAGCTGGGCGAGCGCCACCGGCACCTCCCGCACCCTCACCGGGCTCAAGCCGTCCACCAGGTACTACGTCCAGGTGAAGGTCGTCGACGCCGCGGGCAAGGACGTCAGCGAGTATTCGGCCGCGACCTCGTTCGTGACCGCCAAGCTCGTCATCAAGGCACCGCCCACCGGGCTGCGCGTGACGAAGGCCAGCCCCACGTCCCTCACGCTGCAGTGGACGGCGATCCCTGGCGCTCCCGGCTACCGGCTCAAGTACGACCCGAAGCCGTGGACGTCCTCGAAGTACGCCTTCACCACGTCCAACACGATCACCGTCAGCGGCCTGCTGAAGAACACCAAGTACTCCTTCAAGCTGCGGGTGATGAAGCCGGACGGGACCGCGCTGAGCGACTACGGCACCACCGTCACCGCCACGACTCCGATCTCCGGCACGACGCTGCCGACCTCCCCGGTGAAGATCCCCGACACCCCGCCGTCCGGCCTGAAGGCGTCCCTCACCGGCAACGCCGTGGTGCTGAGCTGGAACGCCATCGCCGGCGCTCCGCAGTACAGGATCAAGTACGACGTCGACCCGTGGAACACGCCCATCTACGCCAACAGCGCCGCCAACTCGATGACCCTCACCGGCCTCACCCCCGGGGTCACCTACTCGTTCAAGGTGCGGGTGATGGACGCCGCCGGCGCGTTCCTGACCGACTACGGCGCGACTGTGACGGCGGCCATCCCGCGTCGCCCGACCCCCGTGATCGCCGCGTCCTACAACATCCGCTGCCACAACTGCAGTTCGGGCATCGCCGAGGAGAAGCCCTGGAGCACGAGGCGCACGGCGATCGCCGAGACCATCAACTCGGAGGGTCCGGACGTCATCGGCCTGCAGGAGGCGCAGCAGTCGTGGCTGCTCGACTCGAACGGCGACACGATCAACAAGTCGCAGTTCGAGGATCTCGTCGAGCTGCTCGGCGGCGCCTGGAAGCTCACCAACCCCGCCCGCAACAACTGCGTCAAGTCGACCACCCCGACCGACTGCGTCTACAGGGACCAGGGTGCGTCCAAGGGCACGAAGATCATCTACCGCACCGACAGGCTCAAGCTGATCTCCAGCGGCACCGTGGAACTCTCGGCCCTGACGTCGAGTTCGTACGACCGCTACCTCGCCTGGGCCGTCTTCGAGCAGTTCTCCACCGGCAAGCAGTTCTTCTTCGGTGACACCCACCTCGAACCCGACAACGACAAGGCCGGGGAGACCATCTACCACGACCAGCGCGCCAGGCAGGCCCAGGACATCCTGCGCATCATCGCCGCGAAGAACACCGGCAAGCTGCCCGTCGTGCTCGTGGGAGACCTCGCGTCCAGCCGCGCCGACGAGCCGACCAACGCCCCTTACGACGTTCTCACCGGCGGCGGGCTCGTCGATCCGCTGGGGAACGTCAAGGGGACCACCCAGCCCGTCAACCCCACAGTGCAGACCCGCATCAACACGAACTACTACAGCTTCAACGGCTGGGCGCGGACCGCCCGCAAGACGACCACGCAGGTCAACGGCATCTACAACGACTACATCCTCACCACGCCGGGGACCGGCGTGGCCGAGTTCGAGAACGTGGTCAAGGTGGACTCGGCGGGCAGGTTCGTCGGCGTCATCCCGTCCGACCACAACATGGTGCGCGCCACGCTCTGGCTGCCGGGGGTCACCCCGACCGCGTGAACCGTCAGCGGCGACCCTGGATGCGGACGGCCTGCTTGGCGGTGCGGGCCAGGGACTCCTCGTCGGCCTCCTCGCCCGACGCCTCCTTCAACGGCAGGGAGAAGAGCCGCTCGATGACACGTTCGGACGAGTGACCGTCGTCGTGGGCGTTGAAGCGCCGCCGCCAGGCCGCGTAGCGCTCGGCGTAGCCTGCGACATCGCTCTCCATCGACCCGATCGCCGACAGCACCTCCGCCTGCGTGAAGGCGACGGGTCCGGGAGCGAGTTCCTGCAGGTCGAAGTAGACCCCGCGGCTCTGGTCCCGGTACCTGTCGAGGTCGGGGGTGAAGAAGATCATCGGACGCCCCGTCACCGAGAAATCGAACATCACCGACGAGTAGTCGGTGATCATGGCGTCAGCGGCCAGGAAGATGTCGGCGGTGTGCGGGTAGCTGGTGACGTCGATCACCCCGGGCACCCTCACGTTGTCCCCGCCGCGCAGGGTGCGTGAGTGGCCGCGCAACAGGATCACGTAGTCGGGGCCCAGCATCCGCGACATCTCCGGCAGGTCGAGGAAGTCGACCATGACCTCCTCGTGCTCCTCCCGCCAGGTCGGCGCGTAGAGGATCGCCTTCTGGTCGGGACGGATGCCCAACAGCTCGCGGATGGGCTCACGCTCGCCGGTGACGAGCACGTCGTTGCGCGGGTAGCCCTCGGTCCAGATCGGCTTGTCCCAGGCGTAGGCGGACCTGAAGATGTGCTCGCTGTGCTCGTTCTGGGCGAGCAGGACGTCCCACTTGACCCTCTCCAGCGCGAGGAAGTGCTGCTCGTCGGGGGAGAAGTTGGGCCGATCGAGCCCGATCCGCTTGAACATCGAGCCGTGCCAGGTCTGCAGGACGATCTGGAAGGGCTGGTGCTTGAACTTCTGCCGCAGCCACTCGTTGGCGATGACGTAGCGGCTGGTGAAACGTGCCTCCCACCACTCGCGGGTGCCCTTGAGGACGGGGATCGCCCCCTCCGGCACGGCCACCGAGCGGTCGAGCACTCCCCAGTACCGGGGCAGGTCGGGGAAGCGCCTCGCCACCTCGCGGTCGAGCGCGTAGGGGTTGCAGGTGGCGGCCCGTCCGTTGAAGCTCTCGAAGTAGACGGCCTCGACAGGCTCGTGCCGGGCCCTGTGGTACTTCAGCTTCAGCGCGGCCTGCTGGTAGTCGCCGATCTCCCGTTCGGCGAGCGGCGCGCTCACGTGGAAGGTCAGCCTGTGGCCGCCCGTCACGCCGGTCTCCAGGTTGAACCACTCGGACGTGTGGCTGACTGGCGTCTCGCGCACCAGGGCGCGGGTCGCCGCCACCCTGAACCAGGCGCCCGCCGCCGTCTGGCCGCGCAGCACGTAACGCCCCGTCTGGGGCGCCAGCGGCGGCCCTCCCCAGGCGCTGACCAGCATCGGGACGAAGGCCTCGAAGTCCTCGCCGTCGAGCACCAGTTCCGCGCCGATGTCGAGGCGCGGCCCCGTCAGCATCAGCCGGGCACCGGTGAGGTCGCCGAGCACCTTGCCGGTGATCCTGAGGCCCACGCGTGACGGCTCGGGGTCGGCGGGCGTCGGGTGCTGCGGATCGACGAGCTCGGCGGTCTCGACGAGCAGCATGGCGGCGGTGTCACGCAGCGTGAGCGCGGAGCCGGGGCCCGCGTAGGCGTACAGGCCGTGCCCGGGCTGGGTGGCGCCGTCCCCCTCGTCGAGCGTGCTCCTGACGACCTCCACCGATCCCGTGGCGTCGGTCACCTCGATCCTGTGGTTGAGGACCGGCAGCACCTCGCCGACGTGCTCCGGCGACGATCCCGGCTCACGCTCGGCGGGCTCGTCGGCGCTGCTCAGCTCGTCCTCCACGAGCGCGGGCAGCTCGCCCGACAGCTCGTACTCGCCGGCCGAGCGGGCGGACACCGCCAGCGCGAACCTGCCGCGCGGGCTCACCAGGGCGGCGTGGGCGATGGCGAAGTCGGGCGCCGACACCGTCACCGTGAGCCTGCGCCCGTCGAGGGACGTGCGGCGTTCGAGGACCGCCGGGGCAGCACACGTGAACACCAGCCCCGCCCGCTCGTCCCAGCGCGGCACCACCTGCAGGTCGCCGACGGTGCTGGCGACGAGGTAGGCGCCCGCCGCATTCCTCGCCAGCGAGCGGAACGGGCCGGTCACCCGCCGGTCGCCGCTGTCGACCCTGACGCTCACCCGCCACTCCCCTCGTCCGGGGGTGTCGAGGAGGGGGGCCAGGTCGAGGCTCGCCACGAAGGCGAAGTTGCCGTAGTCGACAGGCATGAGCCTGGCCTTGGCGTTGGCCTGGGAGTCGTACCGCAGGGTGGCGGGGGCCTCGATCCGCTGCCTCGTCACTGAGTTGCGCAGCAGCACCGTGATCGTCGGGAGCTTCGCGTTGCTGCCCGATCCCCGCTCGTAGGCCCACCCCGTCACCTCGAAGGTGGTCGTCCCCGTCCAGCGCGCCGAGCGCAGCCAGGCCACCCAGCCCAGGTAGCTGCCGGTGAAGGTGTTGACGACGCCGCGCACCACCCGGCGTCCCACGAGGTAGCCGGAGTAGAAGAACCCCGACCGGGCACGCAGCGTCTTGCGGACGAGGGATTCGACCCGGTTGAACTTCTGCGCCATGGCTCCCTCTCAGCCGAAGAACTCAGCCTCGGCGCGGGCACGTTCGATGATGTCGGCCATCGCTATCGACTCGGCGGCCCTGAGCTTGAACGACTCCGGCGCCTCGTTGCGAATCATCTGTGCGAACTCGGCCAGCTCGTAGCGCAGGCCGTCCCCGTCGAACTTGTAGTAGTACTTCTTGTTGTTCCTGGAGTCCTCGAAGCGGGCTTCGAAGTACTCGGTCAGCCACCACGGCGCCGGCACGTACATGTAGCCGCGGGTGCCCGCCACGATGAGCTCGCCCTCGGCCTTGACGCCGATGCCGGTCCTGGCGGAGGCGATCGCGTGCGGGTAGGTCAGGTCGATCCTGCTGAACAGTTCGACGTCGGCGTCCTCGGGCTTCAGCGACTGCGTCCGCAGCGCCGTGAACTCGGTCCCCAGCAGCTTGATGACGGCCAGCAGCGGATAGGTGGCGAGCTCGGAGATCGAGCCGCCGTCCGGTTCCTCCAGCTCCCTGCCCGACGAGACCAGCTTGGTGAAGGTGGCGTCGACCGAGCAGATCCTGCCGATCGAACCCGACCTGGCGACTGCCACCATCCGCTGGAAGCCGGGGGCGAAGGCGGTCTTGACGGCCTCCAGCAGCACCACCTGGCGCTCGGCGGCGAGCTCGAACAGCTCCGCGGTCTGCGCGCGGGTCAGCGTCATGGGCTTCTCGCACAGGACGTGGACGCCCGCCTCGATGGCCTGTCTGGCGTAGTCGTAGTGAGTTCCGTGAGGGGAGGCGATGTAGACGGCCTCGACATGCTTGAGCATGTCGGCCAGCGCCTCGTTCGCCCACTGCAGTTCGAGCCGCTCGGCGAACTCCTTCGCCGCCTCCGCCCTGCGCGAGTAGACGGCCTCGACCGACACGCCCGACACGTAGCGCGCCTCGGCCACGAAACGGGCGGCGATCCTGCCGGCCCCGATGACGCCGATCCTGATGACGCCCGCCGACTCGTTGCGCAACTGCGTGGAGGAGACGCCCTTCGTCCTGTCGAGGTAGACGACCTGGCAGTAGTCCTTCAGGTAGTCGAACTTGCCCAGCCAGTCCGACCCGATGGCGAAGATGTCGACGGCGTGCTTCTGGATGTCCTGGACCTTCTGGCCCTCGTACTCCTCGATGATGATCTCGTCGGCGAGGCCCGAGTCCTGCACGTTGCGGATGCGTTCCATGAGGCTCTGGCGGACGTTCAGCTTGCCGCGCGAATCGTCGTAGTTCTCCGTGGTCACGCCGACTATCAGGTAGTCACCGAGCTTCTTCGCGCGCTCCAGGAGCCGACGGTGGCCCTCGTGGAAGAGGTCGAAGGTGCCATAGGTGATGACGCGCATTCGCTACCTTTCCGCTGGCCCACGCCGGCCCG